>DATMSL010000459.1:0-16433 GCA_035565435.1 Dyadobacter sp.
TTAACCTGACAGAAAGCCAGAAAATGATTGTAGCGGAGGTCGCGGAAATGATTATCCCAAAGACGACGACGCCCGGGGCGAAGGATGTGGGTGCTCCCGCGTTCGTTGTGATGATGTTGCAGGATTGTTATAAAGCGCCGGAGCAGAAGAGTTTCGTGGAAGGACTGGAGAACCTGGAAAGGAAACAGTTCCTCAACCAGAATGCGGAGCAAAAAATGGCGGTATTGAAGCAGGTCGAAATGGATTCCGTAGAGGAAATGAAGGCATACCAGGTGCAGCAGACCAAAATGGGGGATAACGAGGACCGGGAACAAATGGCGGCTCAGGCAAAAGGGTTGCCTTTCTGGCGGCTGATAAAAGAGCTTACGATGCTAGGCTATTTCACTTCGGAGCAGGGAATTAAGTCCTCCTTTGAATATGTGCCTATTCCGGGCAAACTGGAAATGATCACGATGAAACCCAACCAGAGATCTTTTGCATACTAATCGCTCATCTCACCATGAACTTGAATTTAAAATCAGATAAAACACATACGTTCGACGCGATCGTGGTCGGTTCGGGAATGACGGGCGGTATGGCGGCAAAGGAGCTGACCGAAAGAGGTTTGCAGGTGCTCATGATCGAGCGCGGCCGGGAAGTGAAGCATATTGACGACTACGACACGGCAATGAAAGGCCCATGGGAATTCGAGCATCGGGGAAAGGTTTCGATCCATTCCGCCGAGGAATATTGGGCAAATAACCGTTTCGGGACTTTGGCTAATGAGGAAACCGGACCGTTTTTTACCGACGACAAGAAAAACCCATATGTAGAGAAACGCCCTTTCGATTGGATCAGAGCATATCACACCGGCGGGAAATCCATGCATTGGGGCCGGCAGTCGTACCGGATGAACAAAAAGGATTTTGAAGCAAATGCCAAAGAAGGCATCGCGATCGACTGGCCGATCCGTTATGAAGATCTTGAACCGTGGTATACACATGTCGAGAAATTCGTGGGGATCAGCGGGCAGGCCGAAGGCTGGGAGGTATTGCCGGACGGCCATTATCTGCCCGCCATGCCTATGAGTGCTCCCGAGCGGTATTTCAGGGAGACGATGATGAAGAAGTTGAACCGCCCCGTTACGATCGGACGCGTCGCCAACCTCACAAAGCCGCAGCCCTGGCATACGGATCTCGGGCGGGCGTCGTGTCAGTATCGTAGCAAATGCGCCAGAGGATGCCCGTATGGGGGTTATTACAGCTCGTTGTCGGGCTCGATACCGGCTGCGCGGAAGACCAACAGGCTGACGGTTCTTCACGATACTATCGCCAGTGAGATCATTTACGACGAAAAAACGCAGAAGGCCAAAGGCGTGCGGGTGATTAATCAGCATACGATGGCTGTGGAAGAATTTTTTGCAAAAATCGTATTTCTGAATGCGGGATCGATGAACTCTGCTGCATTGCTGCTGAACTCGAAGTCCAGCCGTTTCCCAACCGGATTGGGCAACGACAGCGATCAGGTAGGAAGGAATATCATGGACCATCACCTGGGTGTAGGCGCGAATGCGACGGTCGAAGGGTTTGAGAACGACTACATTTTCGGTCAGAGGCCGAATGCATTATACATACCGCGTTTCCGGAACTGGGGAACGGATAAAAAAGACTTCCTACGCGGATACGGGTATCAGGGAGGCGCAAGTAAGTCGGATTGGAAACGGGGGATCACGATGAATGGCTTCGGCGCCAGTTTCAAAGAGGATATGTCACGTCCTGGCACGTGGTCGATGGGGTTTGGCGGTTTTGGAGAAATTCTGCCTGATCCGTCGAACCGGATGTTCCTCGACAATGACAAGAAAGACAAATGGGGCATTCCAATGATCGTTTTCGACGCCGCTTTCGGTGAAAATGAATTGGCGATGCGGAAAGATATGATGGCCTCGGCAGTGGAAATGCTGGAAGTAGCCGGTTTCAAAAACGTTGCCGGGTTCAACCGGCAGGACACGCACCCGGGCCTGGGCATTCACGACATGGGAACAGCACGCATGGGCAAAGACCCCAAAACTTCTGTTCTGAATAAGTTCAATCAGGTGCACGCCTGCAAGAATGTGTTCGTAACCGACGGGGCGGCTATGGTGTCTTCCTCTTGCGTGAACCCGTCCATTACTTATATGGCTATGACGGCAAGGGCGGCTGACCACGCTGTAAAGGAATTAAAGAAACAGAATTTGTAAAGGAATCAGGCCCGGTTTCTTCCCGAAATGACTAGCGCAATGCCTCCCAAGATCGCAGCAGACGCAATCACGAGGTTGAAAGTGACATGTTCTCCCAGGATGAAAATGGCGGCAGTCGAGGCAATCACGGGGACGGTCAGTTGTACGGATGCCGCCTGCGTAGCTTTGAGTGAGGGTAATATGCTGTACCAGATCGCGTAGCCCACACCGGAGGAAATACTGCCGGATATGATGGCGAAGACCGCCCCCTGAGAATCCATAGCGCTGGCTAAGGGGAGGAAAAGCAATGAAAGCGGCGCTGCTTTGAGAAAATTGCCGGCGGTCGCGGTAAGCGGATCGCCTTGCTTTCGTCCAAGCAGCGAATATACGCCCCAGGCTATTCCGGCAATGGCCATGAGTAAGGCGCTAAATGGGTTGGGTGCGTGGATTCCGGGTGCGACGAGGATTATCAGCCCTCCAAAGGCAGTTAGTAAGCCTGTCCATTGTATAATGCGTAGTTGCTCGCCCTGGTAGAGGCCGGTGATAATCATCGTAGCCTGCACCGAGCCGAACAGGAGCAAGGCACCGGTTCCGGTGGGTAAATTTACATAAGCGAACGAAAATGCGATGGCATAGGTCAGGAGGCTAAGTGCTCCCGGCCAGGTACCGGCGTTACGAAGTCTGCCCTTGCGCAGCAGGACTATCAAACTGAGGGTTACGGCCCCGGCCAGCAGACGGATAATCGTAAAAGTTGCCGGGTCCGTAGAGGTCTGGCTAAGTGCGATCCTGCATAGTAACGAGTTGGCAGCAAACGCAGCCATTGCCAGTGCCACTTGCAGAATAATCCGTACGGTTATAGATCGGGCAGCCTGGTTCATTTTGTTTAAAATGGATATTTCTCACAACTGGTCTTTTTCAACTCCACCAGATGCAGTGCCTCGCTCGAATAAATGCGGGCAATGTTGCCTTTGGGGATGAACGAGTCGATCAGCGTCGGGTCGTCGGAGAGGATGTATTCGTAGCAGAACTTTTTCTGCGCGTTTTTCAATGGGGCCAGCTCCTTCATATAACGGATATAATCCATCTGACCCGGGCGCTGGACATCATTGTCGGTGGCGCTCCAGAAGTAGTAGTACCCTACATTTCTGCGGAACATCACGCCCACGTTGCGATCGGCCGGGATGTGCGGGCGGAGTTCTTTAAAGCTGAGGTAATTGTCGGGGTTGCTCAGGAAGTAAGCCCGGTCGCGGTTCATGGACAGGATGTTGGAAGTGCGGTCCTGATCGTAATAGCCTGCTTTTTCCAACAATGCAAATACCTTGGTTCTTTCCGTATAATCAGGCCATCTTTTCAATGGGTGGCAGTTGTCTTTGCCTGGAAATTCGTAGTAATCGCCCAGGTATTTTTCGTAAATTTTTCCTACCTCGGCACTGCTTTCGCAAATCGCGATAGGAATGTGTCCTAATGCTTTTCGTGTAACAAAATTGATGGAAACGAGCTCCTTGCTGGGGTTGCCGTACACGAATGGCAGGGAAGAAATCAATAGTGGAATGATCAGGTAAATCGCTTTCCAACGGAATTTCAGCGAGTACACGCAGGCGATCATGACGGCACCCATCGCGAACAGGGGCATTTGCGTACGTGTGCTCCAGAGCTGGAATTTCATCAGCGTACAAAACAACAGGAAGCCAAGTGCCGAGCAGGTCCAGAACCATTTAATGTTCCGGTTCAATGGCAGGAATAGCAGGAGAATCCCCGCGCCGACGATCAGCCAGAAGTGAATTGTGTTCGGGATCATATCTTCATGCACCGAGTATTTGACCGAAAACGGATCGATACTCAGATCGGGGTCGTCGATATCGACACCTATGGTTTCATGAAATGCCCTGATCTGTTTATCGATTGCCTGGTTGAAGCTCGTAATGGGCAAGCCGATGTTCAGTCCGGCGTTTTTGATCACATTGGACAAGGTGTAAACAACGGAATGCTTTTTGGCAGGCAGTTCCTCGGAGGCGAACGGCGTATTCTGCAACGGGCTCATTACATGCCCGAAAAGCGCGTAGTTCCGGTAAAAGAAGGGAGAATAGGTAATGGTCATCAAGGCGAGGGCGACGCCCAGTACTTTCATCGCGTATGCAAAGCGGTATTGCACCAGAATGCGGACGCCGAAATAGATCGCAAACGGTATGGCGAAGATCAGGATCGTATATTTTGAAAACCCGCCGAATGCCAGCGACTGCATCATCGCTACCAGGGCCAGCGCGGATTTCTTTTCCAGTAATTCAAAACCGAAATACACGAAAGCGATAAAGAAGAAGCACCCGCAAAGGTCGACTTGCGTGCTGGTACTTTCAAAAATGCCGATGGGTAGGGTGAGAAAGCAGATCGACGCCAGTAGCTGTCCGTCTTTGGCGAGGCCGAATTTTTTCGCGATCAGGCTAATTCCGCAGATGGAACCGATGAATGCACCGAACTGGATCAGGCCGGAGAACTGATCGGAACCGGACAGCAGCACGGTATCCAGCACAATATATTCTGCAAATACATTGAGATACAACTGCTGCAAATGCATAGTAGGGAAGTGGTCCAGGTTTCGATTATAGATCCAGATCAGGATCCGGTTCAAATGGTACATGTGGGAGTCAAAGTTGTTCGGGGCGGCATATACCGCAAGGAACAGCAATGGCAGCATATAGAGCAGCGCTACCGCGGTGATCACTATTTTATGGGTTGTTCCAAACCCTGTCAGGCGGAATGCGCCATTCAGTGCGCTCAGTTTTTTCAGGTCGATTTTTCTAGACTGGTGAAGATAATAAACCAGTCCAAACACTCCCAATACCTCCATAATCCAAAAAACCAGCGCCGATGTGGTGTTGATGGCGTTGAAGGATGAGGCTGTTTCGTTGTAAATGAATACAATGCCTGCGTTCGTGATCAGCGACAGGATGAACGACCGGCGTAGGTTGGTATAAGCGCCCGTTTCGGTGGAGCGCAGGAAAAAGATTGCAAAAATACAGGCAAACGAAATCAGGAGTAAACAAATACCCATACGAGAAGTGTAAACGAACTGGAAAATTTCAGATCCGGGCTCTGGCGCAGCCTGTGCACCCCCCGGAGTGTGATTTAGTGGTGCAAAGGTACGCGATTATTCGAGCCCGGAACAGGATTTGTTAGTGTACGCGCATGATACACGTATTTTTTGTCCCCATTCAGGAAACCACATTTCGCGGGTTTCCCGATTGAAAACCTTCCAGATTGCCGGCGACCATTTGAAGTAATCGCTGGCGCGCCTCGAATGTCGCCCAGGCTACGTGCGGGGTGATTACGCAATTCGGCGCCGACAGCAATGGATTATCGGCCTTCGGCGGTTCCACCGAAAGAACGTCCAGCCCGGCTGCTGCGATAACGCCTTTTTTGAGTGCATCAGAAAGATCTTGTTCGTGGATGAGCGGCCCGCGACCGGTGTTGAGGACAATCGCGCCCGGTTTCATTTTTGCAAGGCTTTCCCGGTTGATCATCTCCCTTGTTTCCTCGGTAAGCGGGCAATGGAGGCTGATAACGTCGCTCTGCCGGAATATTTCATCCAGTGTCACCATTTCCACGCCCTCGGTCGGTACGGGGTGTTTCCGGTATGCGATCACTTTCATCCCGAAAGCCGCGGCAATCTGGGCGACCTGCGAGCCGATATCCCCGAGGCCGATCAATCCCATGGTTTTACCGGCCAACTCATGAAGGGGCGTTTTCCAGTAACAGAAATCAGCAGAGGCCGCCCAATCACCGGCAAATACACTCTGGCTGTGCGTCTCCACGCGGTTCACGATTGCCAGCAGCAATGCGAATGTCTGCTGCGCTACCGAAGCTGGTCCGTAGGCTTTTACGTTGGTGACGGTAATGCCCTGTTTTCTGGCTGCCTCAATGTCGATATTGTTGAAACCCGTTGCCATTACGCCGATATATCGGGCTTTGGGCAGCTGCGCAAGCGTGTCGCCGGAAAGTACGACCTTATTGACGAGCAATATCTCGGCATCTTTGGCCCGTTCCACAATCTCTTCTTTTGCCGAGCGGTCATAAATAGTCACGTTACCCAGCTTTTCAATAGGGGTCCAATCCTGGTCACCCGGGTTCAAAGTATATCCGTCGAGAATTACGATGTTCATGAATTTGTATTTAAATGTTTTTCCAAGATGATACGTGCCGGAACCTGCCAAGTACTACGAATACTTTGTTGCACGGCTCAAACTTTGAATTTACATGAACTTTATTTTGAAATTACATAGCTTCTACTTTGAAATTGCATAAAAAAGCCCTTCCGAAATAGCTCGGAAGGGCTTTGAAGATTATCGGTATAACGCTAATTCTTGGGATCTGTACTCACTTTTGCACCGCCGACGCCTTGCATTTGCATCGGATTAGGTGCTTTTTTCTGCTGTTGCTGTTTGAAGATCTGGAAGCGGGTCGGTTGCGCGATGCGCGGGAACGAGTTGTTCTCGGTATCGATGTCGGCGATCTGCTGGTATGGGTCGAGAGTCCATTGAACGACTTTCTTTTTGGTTGAGATCACCTTGTTGATCTGCACATCATTGAAACGCCAGATTTCCGCGGGGAATACAGCCACGGAGTCGGTGCCGTCTTCGAAGCCCATTTTGACGATCACCGGCATGGGTACACCGCCTTTGTTTTTGATAGACAATGTGTAAAAATTGGTGTTCTCCTGGATCAGCTGACGCTCGCCTTCGGTTAATGTCGCCAGGTATTGCTCGTATTTCTGCTTGTCGGCGTCGGTCACTTTGAAAGGATCATAGCGGTTGTAGAAATCAGCCATGGTCGAATCCTGGGCTACCACGGTTTCGCCCTTGGTTTTAGCATCCTGAATCTTACTCATGGTCATTTTCTTGCGTGCATCTTCCTTGCGGGCGATCTCCTTCTCGATAGCCGGGTTCTGCGTGTCGATGCTGAACCAATCGACGGTTACCAGGTCCTGGTCGACAGGCTCGGTGCCGTAGAACCAGCCCTTCCAGAACCAGTCGAGATCCACGCCCGAGGCATCTTCCATCGTGCGGAAGAAATCGGCCGGTGTAGGGCTCTTGAAACGCCAGCGGGTGGCGTATTCTTTAAACGCATGATCGAACAGCTCGCGACCCATGACGGTTTCGCGGAGGATATTCAGCGCTGTTGCGGGTTTGCCGTAAGCATTAGGTCCAAGGCCGATTACATTCTCTGCCGAAGCCATGATCGGGCTCAGTACCGATTTGTCGGACGACATATATTCCGTGATCTGGTTAGGCTCGCCGCGGCGGGTAGGGAAATTGTAATCCCATTCCTTTTCGGCCAGGTATTGGCAGAAGGTATTTAAGCCCTCGTCCATCCATGCCCACTGACGCTCGTCGGAGTTGACGATCATCGGGAAGAAGTTGTGGCCCACTTCGTGAATGATCACGCCGATCATGCCATATTTCACAGCTTCGGTGTAAGTGCCATCTTCTTCAGGACGTCCCCCGTTGAAGCTGATCATCGGATATTCCATCCCGCCGCCTGCTACCGAATGGCAGGAGATGGCAACAGGATAAGGATATTCAAATGTACGTGCGCCGTAAGATTTCAAAGTGTGGGCCACTGCGCGCGTCGAGTATTGCTCCCATAGCGGGTTGCCTTCTTTGGGATACACCGACATACACCAGATCTTGCGGCCGCTTTTGTAAACGTCGCTCTGCATGGCATCCCAAATGAATTTCCGGCTGCTCGCAAAGGCAAAGTCGCGTACATTGTCGGCTTTGTAGATCCAGGTTTTCTTACCTGGGTTCTTGTTTTCACGTTTTTCGGCCTTTTCTGCTTCCGCCTGCGTCACGATCATGACCGGCGTCTTGGAAGTTTCGGCTTGTTTAAGGCGTTGTTTCTGAGCAGCAGTAAGTACCTGTGCGTAGTTCTGGCATTCGCCGCTGGCTGCTACCACGTGGTCGGCGGGAACGGTGATGGCGACTTTGTAATTACCAAAAATCAATGCGAACTCGCCCTGGCCGAGGAACTGCTTATGATTCCAGCCGTTGACGTCGTCGTAAGGTGCCAGGCGCGGGAACCAGTGCGCGATGAAATAATTGGCATTCCCATCTTTCGGAAAAAACTCATAACCGCTGCGGCCATAGTATTCGGTGATATTGTAATTCCAATCCACGCTGAATACGAACGGCGTACCGGGTTTCATCACCATCGGAAGGTCGATGCGCATCATCGTTCCGTTGATGGTGAACCGCAGCGCTTTGCCGGCTTTGTCCTTTACGGAGGTGATATTATAGCCATATTCCACCTTGGGATCCAGCGACGAGCCACGCCCGGTGTTCATTGCCGCCAATTGAGCGGTGCTCATGCCTTTTTCATTAATGGAGCCCGTACGCGAAAGTGCGGCGATGCCATCTTTTTTGAAAAGGTTCTGGTCGAGTTGCATCCAGATGTATTTCAGGTCATCCGGGGACTGGTTGTAGAATGTAATGGTTTCCGTACCCGTAATGCGGCGGTTGTCGTCGTCGAGTTCGGCCTTAATGTCGTAATCGGCCCGTTGTTGCCAATATTCCCTGCCCGGCGCGCCGGAAGCGGTCCGGTAAGTGTTGGGCGTGGGCAAGGTGGTACCAAGTTGTTCAAAACGGTCGTTGGCCTGGTAATTGGGAGAAGTGGGGAGCTGCTGTGCTGTGGCGCATAGCGACACGAGCAGCGATAGTAACGGGAGCAGCGTTTTTTTCATAAATCGTTGGTCATAAATAGTTTGGTTGTTATGAATCGACAGGCATGCCTGCGAGTGTGCGGAAGAGTTCGTTGTTCAGGATCAGCGACAGTGCCATTCCGAAAATAATACCGGATAATATCTGTATCCAGCTCAATTTCTGGACCCTCAGAAGCTCGATCACCGTAAACGCGATGACTAATATAATAAAGACGATAATGAGTTGCCCCAATTCGAGCCCGACATTAAAGCCAAGCAACGGGTTGAAAATGTCAGCTTCTTTGCCCAGCAATGCCCTTAGATAGTTCGAAAAACCTAATCCGTGGATCAAGCCGAAGCCTAATGCAAGCGGATATCTGAAAGCCGGAGCCTTCTCTTTCGGGGCGTAGATATTCTTGGGTATTTTGTAAAAAAAATTGAGAAAAGCTGTAATGAGTATGGTAATTGGTATCAGCAGCTCGATCACGTCGGGATTGACATTCACATAACCCATTGTGGATAAGGCCAGTGTAATGGAATGCCCCGCCGTAAATGCGGTTACCAGTACAATAACTTTTTTCCAGTCTACCAGCGTGTAGACCGAGCATATGGCCATGATGAAAAGAATGTGATCATAGCCGTTGGAATCAGTGATATGGTTGAATCCTAATTGAAGGTAAGCCTGAAACTCCGACATTAAACTAGGGTTAGGAATGTGTGACGCCAGACAATTTAATTGTCAAGACAAAAATAGATAAACCCGAAGATATTTCTTTCGGGAGTGGAAACCAACAATGTGGTTAAAATGCTACAAGATGCAGCCCGGCTATCTATTCTACAATTCCCTGGCCTTTTTCGGCGCCGAAGTCGTCCAGATCGTGTACGAACCCGTTGATGACGGCATATTTCACCTTCCCAGCCTTTTTCAGAATGAATGTGGCGGTGGCTCCCAGGCCGGGCGTGCCGGTGGGCACCGCTTGTCCGCTTCTGAGAATGTGCAATGGTGCCGTGGTGAAATACAGGCCTAGCGCGCGGGTGTTCGCGTCGGGTGCGAGGCGTACGTAGGTGTAACCTTCTTTGAGCAGGTTTAATGCATTCAGTTTGCTGATTTCGCTCACATTTTTGAATGCGGTGGGATAGAGTTTCCCCTTTTCGATGGTAAGCCCCGTAGCGTCGACTTCCTGGCTGCCATATTGCGGGTGGAGGTCGCCGAAATCTTCGATCTTGCTATAATAGAAGAACTTCGTTGCGTTGGAGTAGTTAACCTCACTACGATTTATCCCGAGGTCAGCCGTAAATGATTTGCCGGATTGACGAACGGTAGCATTGCGCACCACCAGGTCGTACACCCAGCGGCCGTTTTCTGGGATGTTGTAATATTCCTCGCGGTTCTCTTTGGTGAGTGAATTGTCCGAAATCTTGTCCAATGCCGACAAAATGGCCATGAAATTGAGCTGACGGATATATTGTTTTTCGGGATCGCCCACATAGCCGCCCGATTCGATCAATACCAAGGTGGTGCCCCATTTTTGTACATTATCCCCGAAACCACGAGGCTCGTGGTCGTCGGAGTAGCGCGCTACCTGGCCTGGGATGTACTTCTGCAGGACCTTGTTCATGCCGACAATGAGCTGCATCGAGCGCTCGCGCACATCGTTGATCGACAGCTCGTAGTCATAGGAAGTTGCGAGGAAAGAGATCGTTGCCACTTTCGGGCTGCGACCTGCCGAGTAACGCGGGCTCTGGTCGTGGAGGTTGAAGCCGTAATCCGGTTTCAGGCGGTCCACAAGGCCTTTGAGAATTTGCGCTTCGGGCGTCTGGCGGGCGGCGGCGTCACGGTTCATGTCGATGCCCTGCATGGTCCGGCGCTGATAACGTTCGGCTCCATCGGGGTTCAGCATGGGGACGAAGTAGAGGGTGGTATTGTCGAGGAGTTTCTTGCGGAGGTCGTCGAAACCGTCGTTTTTACCTTCGAGGAAGTTGAAAATATCGAAGCTCGCCATGGTAGCGGTCGGCTCGTCGCCGTGCATTTGCGTCCACAGGAGCACTTTCTTCTTGCCGTTTCCGACTTTGATCATCTGAATAGTCCTTCCCTCAAAAGATTCCCCCACTTTCTCGACCTGGTATAGGGCATTACCCTGCCGTTTTGAGATCAGCGGAAGAATGTCTTTTTGCTTGAAACGGCGCTGGGTAAGGGAAGCTTCGCGGTAGGTTTCGTGAACTTTGAAAAGACGGTCGGCAAGTTCTTTGGATTGTGCCTGGGAATCAACGGTAATCAAGGTAATGAGCAGGAAAAATAGTGGCAGAATGATTGGTTTTGTCATGGTTCAGGGCCATTTGTTAACCGCAAGGTACGAAGTTTTCTCTAAGCAAATTTTAATGTAATATTTACGCCGTTTGTTAGCCGCTTATTGTAATTTTTGCTTACATTTGTGGCATGTTAACAGCTGAAACATATCATTTGCATCATGGCCTGTGGCTTTCGGACGTCTAGGGTGATGTGTTTTTGCAAGTAGTGTTGTAATAAGGTTGAATACATAGTATCCCAGAAGCCCGATTGTTAAGATCGGGCTTTTTTGTTGTCGATTTCAAGCACAAATTGGTATGAAAACCGTCATTATCAAATACAATGCAGGCAATGTGCAGTCGGTCATGTACGCGCTCGACCGCATTGGCGCAAGCTACCTCTATACCGACGATGAAGCCGAAATCCGCTCCGCCGACAAGGTGATATTCCCCGGCGTAGGCGAGGCCAGCACCACCATGAGCTACCTCCGTAATGTGGGGCTCGACAAGGTGATCCCTTCATTGAAACAACCCGTGTTCGGAACCTGCGTGGGTATGCAGCTCATGTGTCGCTTTTCGGAAGAGAACAATACCGAATGCATGGGCATTTTCGACGTGGATGTGGAGCGTTTCCCAGCGGCTTCGGGACTGAAAGTGCCGCATATGGGCTGGAATAATATCTCCGGCTACCAGTCGCCGCTCACTGCGGGCCTACCCGATAATGCGTACGTCTATTTCGTACACAGCTATGCGGCACCAATCTGCGATTACACCGTTGCGAGCTGCGATTATGCATTGCCATTCAGCGCGATGCTGCATAAGGACAACTTTTACGCCGCCCAGTTCCACTGCGAGATCAGTGGCAATGCCGGACAGCAAATCCTCGAAAATTTTCTCAAACTCTGATAAAAATAGCCTGCCCTAATCCATGATCCAGATTATTCCCGCTATCGACCTGATTGAAGGCAAATGCGTCCGCCTCACCCAGGGCGATTATGGTCAGAAGAAGATTTACAATGAAAACCCGCTGGAAGTAGCACTGCAATTCGAGGATGCGGGCTTGAAAAGGCTGCATTTGGTGGACCTCGACGGTGCTAAGGCCAAAAAGGTCGTCAATTGGAAGGTGCTGGAGAAAATTGCTTCCAAAACGTCTCTGCATGTGGACTTCGGCGGGGGCGTACAATCGGACGATGACCTGAAAATCGCATTCGAAAGCGGCGCGAAACAGGTTACCGGCGGCAGCATTGCGGTGAAACAGCCTGATTTGTTCGAGCATTGGCTCAAAACTTACGACGGAGACAAGATCATTCTCGGTGCAGATGCCAAAAACGAGAAGATCGCGGTGAGCGGCTGGGAGGAAGGTACCAGCATCTGGGTGTATGATTTTGTGGAAGAATATGTGGAAAAGGGAGTGAAATACACAATCAGTACCGATGTGGCCAAAGACGGCCTGCTCCAAGGTCCTTCTTTTGATTTATATAAAAACCTCCAGGACAAATGCCCCGACCTGAACATCATCGCCAGCGGTGGTATCGCGGGCATCGAGGACGTGGAGAAACTGGCGGAAATGAATATCTACGGCGTGATCATCGGTAAAGCGATTTACGAAAACCGGATCAGTCTGGCCGATTTACAGCGTTTTTCAGTTTAAAATATGCTTACAAAACGAATCATTCCCTGTCTGGATGTAAAAGACGGCCGGACGGTCAAAGGGGTCAATTTTGTGAACCTGCGCGATGCGGGCGACGCCGTGGAACTGGGCGCGATGTATGCCGCGCAAGGAGCCGACGAGCTGGTTTACCTCGACATTACCGCCACTGTGGACGGCCGTTCGACATTTATCGACCTCGTCCGCAGAGTAGCGCAGACCATTAATATACCTTTTACAGTCGGTGGAGGCATTTCCTCGATCGCGGACGTGTCGGCGCTCCTGCATGCGGGTGCGGACAAGGTTTCGATCAACTCAGCCGCCGTGCGTAACCCCGACCTGATCAATGAGCTGTCGCTCGAATTCGGCAGCCAATGCATTGTGGTGGCTATCGACACGCGTTACATTGAAACGGAGAACGGTTTTGAGCATATCGTGCATACGCACGGAGGAAGGAAAGCGACGGAGATCCGTTCGATACCCTGGGCGAAAGAAGTGGAAGAACGGGGTGCAGGCGAGATCCTGCTAACCTCAATGGATACCGACGGTACCAAGAACGGTTTCGCATTGGAACTGACTGCGACGATTTCGGGCAATGCGAATATCCCGGTGATCGCTTCCGGCGGTGCGGGTAATATGGAGCACTTTTACGATGTTTTCACAGCAGGGAAAGCCGACGCCGGACTGGCAGCAAGCATTTTCCACTTCCGTGAAATCGATATCCCGGATTTGAAAGATTACCTTAAAAACAAAGACCTGCCGATCCGGATGACCCGGTAATGGCGCGGAGTTTTATCAAAATATACAAAACCGGCTGACCGGCACGCGCCGACGCTGCGGATAATCCGGGGGTGTTTTAATTCATAACCAAAAATGAGCGAGACGTTTTCATCCATTGATTTTAATAAATCGGCCGATGGCCTGGTGCCGGCTGTTATCCAGGACGTAAATACCGGTAAGGTGCTGATGCTGGGCTATATGAACGCCGAAGCGCTGGAAGTTACCAGGCAGCAGGGGACTGTCACTTTTTTCAGCCGCAGCAAACAGCGTCTGTGGACGAAAGGCGAAACATCGGGCAATTTTCTGTTTGTAAACCATATCGCGGCCGATTGCGACGGCGACACATTGCTCATTAAGGCTACGCCGGCGGGACCTGTTTGCCACACCGGTGCGGATACTTGTTTTGGGGAAAAAAATAGCCAGCCGGAAATTGCTGACACACGTACGGGTGAGGCTGCATTTCTGAATTACCTGCAGAAAAGCGTGATCCGCGAAAGAAAGCTAAACCCGTCGGATGCATCTTATACGACCAGCCTTTTCAAAAAAGGAATTAATAAAATCGCGCAGAAAGTAGGGGAAGAGGCTGTGGAAGTTGTCATCGAATCGAAGGATAATGACGACGATCTTTTCAAGAATGAAGTGTCGGATTTGCTGTTCCACCTGCTCGTTTTGCTGGAACAAAAAAACATTGACTTAGATGAGGTAATTGACGTACTTCGTAGCCGTCACCAATAAAAACCAGATCTATATGAAGCTGCTCCTGCGTCTTATTATCAGTACTTTGGCGGTAATGGTTGCCGCAAATTTGGTACCCGGAGTTGTAGTGGCCAGCACAGGCACAGCCATTATCGTGGCGATTGTACTGGGTATTCTCAATACATTCCTCAAACCGGTCCTGCAAATCCTCGCATTACCCATTACGATCCTGACGCTGGGGTTGTTCTATTTCGTCGTCAATGTTTTCATTATTTACCTGGCTGCATCGCTTGTCGATGGCTTCCGGATCGACGGTTTTATTTCCGCATTGTTCTTCGGCCTGGTGATGTCCATTGTCTCCGCAATTCTTGGTATGTTTTTGGATTAATGTGAAAAAAGTCTGTTGTTCAGACCTTAAAACGTTTCACATGATTTGAAATATACCGCTATGCTAAGTCAACTGGAAGAAATCAAGGACACCCTTTTTAAATATTTCGAAACCAGGATCGATCTATTTAAAATTGAGACCCGCGACAAGATCGAGCGGGCCGTGGTGATTGGGGTTTACGCCGCCATATTGTTATGCATTGGCCTTACGATCCTGATTTTACTGGTCATTCTGCTCGGGACATTCCTGAACGAATGGCTGCATAGCGATTATCTCGGGTTTGTGATATTGCTCGGTATTTTCATTATCAAGCTGGCGATAACCATCACCTGGAAAGAAACCTGGATCAGGCTGATCCGGAAAATAATCGTTCGTTTTGTCAGCGCGAAAGAGGAATAATGCTTTTTGGCTGCTTTATTTGGCAATATGTTTCCCTGAATTGCTATTTTTGGATTCCTTTTGAAAAATTCTCTGACGCTATTTAAACAGATATGAAATGAGTTCTTCAATAGATTCTTCAGTAAAAATCACCAAGCCGTTTTCATCGGATACGGATAAGGAGAAAGAAGGTTTGTTGCAGGACGCTGATCTGTACCGCGACAAGCTGGAAACGCAATGGAGCGGACTTAAAAAAGAAGCGACGGAATATGGCAAGCAGGCGCTGATCATCGGCGGAGTAATGGCGACGACATTCGTGGTCATGAATGCATTGCTGCCAAAAGGGAAAAAGAAAAAGGAAATTTTGGTCGAGCCGGTTGAACCTGTCGAGAAGAAAGTCACCAAAATCAAAACCCAGTCGGCGGTCGGACAAGCCGTTCAAAGTTTAGCCTGGACATTGGCTGTGGGATGGGCGCGCCAGAAGCTGAAACATTTTATTGAAGACGAACGAAAAACCGAATGAAAGCAGCGAAACATCAAATCGCAGACCTCCTTTCCGAACGTAAGGCCGAAAAAAGGAAATCGTTTGCTGTTCTCCTTGATCCGGATAAAATTAACCTTCCCACATTCCCGAAATTCCTCGAATACGCGGCCGGGCACGGTGTTGACTTCTTTTTTGTAGGCGGCAGCCTCATCACCAACTACGCCATCGACAAGCTCATCGCCGCGATTCATGAATATACCAGCATTCCCGCGATACTTTTTCCCGGAAGCAGCCTGCATATCGAGCCTTCGGCAGATGCTATTCTGCTGCTTTCGCTGATTTCCGGCCGGAATTCCGAGCTGCTGATCGGCCAGCACGTTATCGCCGCACCGTTATTGAAAAGAAGCAACCTCGAAGTATTACCGACGGGGTATATGCTCATCGAAAGCGGCAAGCTTACGACTGTATCGTATATCAGCAATACGACACCGCTCCCGCGCGATAAGCCGGGCATTGCAGCATGCACTGCACTCGCGGGTGAATACCTGGGTCTGCGAAACATTTTCCTCGATGCCGGCAGCGGTGCATTGTTTCCCGTTCCGGGTGAAACCATTGCTGCGGTACGCGCGGCGGTAGACACACCGATCATCGTCGGCGGGGGGATCGATTCCTATGAAAAAGCCGATGCGGCCCTGAATGCAGGTGCAGACGTAATCGTGGTGGGTAACGGCATTGAAGCCAACCAGGAGTTGTTGCCGGAAGTGGCTGCCTGTGTGAGGGCTTACAACGAAAAGTTGCAGAGTGTGTAGGGGGATAGGGGGAATTAATAGGACAAATTAAAGTGAATTAAGAATTTTCTAAGGAAATTTTAAGTTCTTGGAAAAATAC
>DATMSL010000460.1:0-2265 GCA_035565435.1 Dyadobacter sp.
GAGGATCCGGACCTGTCCGTTCAGGTGAAAGACTCCGTCGAAAGAATGCGTTTTGCCGCCGAAAAGATGCAAATGCTCATCGAGGACATCCTGGCCTACTCGAAAGCAGGCAGCATGGAAAAGGTCTTCGTAATGACTGACCTGAACGAGATCCTGGGGAATGTCATTTCGGAATTACGGGATACTATCGAGGAGAAAGGAGCCACGCTTCATGCCGGCGGCCTGCCCTCTCTGGAAATCATTCCATTCCAGGTGCATCAGCTTTTCATTAACCTGATCAGTAATGCCCTCAAATTCGTTAAAGCCGATACACGACCCGACATCAGCATCACCGCGAGCATTGTGGAAGCGGCAGCCATTCACTCCGAAAAAATTGCTGCGGGCCGCTACCATGCTATTGCCTTTCGCGACAACGGGATCGGTTTTGAGGCCGAATATGAAAGCAGGATATTCGATATTTTCCAGCGTCTGCATCCGGCTCATAAGTATCCCGGAACTGGCATTGGCCTGGCTATCTGCAAGAAGATCATGGAGAACCATCAAGGGTTTATTGGTGCAAAATCGGTGTTTGGAGAAGGCTCGGTATTCACCCTGTATTTCCCCGTCGCGTAACAGCCCTAAGCCGTGAGTATATTGTTCCTCAGCTTAGCCGCTTACCGGGCAGAGCTGGGGACTTTTTATGGGAATTGAACGACCGCAATGCAGCTCAACGCGCCTTTTTATAGCGTACTGTAAGTTGGTATTAAATTGTTATGACTTGCGGAACAACCAATGGTAAACCACATGTCAGCAGCCGCAGCTCTTGAAATAACCGCCGAAGAGCCTGTACTCACAGCCCGGCAATTCAAAAAACTAAGAAAGAACCCTGCATTGACTGCGGAAGCGGCCGGGCTTCATTACGTCCAGTCCGCCGATGCACCGGGTTATACCCGCAAGGGAAAAGCGCCCAGATTCTACTACACGGATCGCGACGGCCAGCGCTGCAAGGATCCCCGGGCGATCAAACGCATCAAGTCGCTGGTACTTCCGCCTGCCTGGACCAACGTCTGGATCAGCGCCGATCCCGACGCGCATTTGCAAGCCACTGGGATAGATGTGGCCGGCCGGAAACAATATCGTTACCATCCGTTCTGGAATCTCATCCGGAACCAGGCCAAATATTACAAATTGCTTATGTTCTCGGAAGCCCTACCCGCATTACGTGAGCAAGTAGAGCACGATCTCCGAAAACGTGATTTCGATCTTTCGAAAGCCATTGCACTGGTGATCAAGCTGATGGACAAAACCTGCATGCGGGTAGGCAACCAGCGCTACAAGGTTTTGCATGGGTCCTCAGGCATTACCACGCTCGATGCGCGCTGCGCCACGGTCAATGGCAGCCGTATCCGGTTTGCATTCAAGGGTAAAAAAGGTATCCGGCAAGACATAGCCCTACGTGACAAGCAACTGGCACGACTGGTCCAACAATGCAAGGAAATGCCCGGTAAAAGGCTTTTTCAATACGTCACCGAAACCGGCGCGAGGTGCTCTCTGAATGCTCAACAAGTAAACGACTACATCCGCCGGCATACAGGTGCCAACTTTTCAGCGAAGGATTTCCGGACGTGGATGGGCACGGTAACGGCGTTCGAATACCTCAGCCGCCAGGAACAACCCGTTTCCCAACGACAACTGACCCGTATCGAAAATACCTGCCTCGATGCGGTAGCCGCGCATTTGGGCAATACCCGGGCAGTTTGTAAAAAGTATTATGTGCATCCTGCCGTTTTCAGGGCCTACGAAAACAACCGTATTCAGCGCTTTTTACAAAAAGAAGTGGAAGAAACCACCCATTTCTCCGAAACCGAGCAACACGTGCGTGCATTATTGTCGCGCCCGGGCTGAAACAGATAAGTTTTAATCAGATGCAACCATTTGTATACAATCCTTGTCACAAACTATGACATTGATTTTCGAGGACATTATAACGCGTATATAAGAAAAATGGGTGAGACCGGAAGGCTCACCCATTGCTATTTCATATGTCACTGGAAATTAGCGCAGGTCCACTACTTCCACGCCCGGATATTGTTTGGCATTGAAAGCGAAGAAGTTGTCGGCCACATTGACGTCGGGCACAAACTGATCTACTTTATAAGTTACCTCCTGACCATTCTTCTGGAAAATCTTCCAGCTGCTGATCGATTTATCGGCCTTATTCACTTCGATCTGCACCTTATTGACCTGGCTGTTTTTATTCGTCGAGGTCAATTCAACAACTTCGAG
>DATMSL010000461.1:0-7905 GCA_035565435.1 Dyadobacter sp.
TGCAAAAGCGCCGACGGGACAAAACCCTGCCGGCGCTTTCTTACTGATACCATTTCCCTCCTATTTCTCGCGGAAGAATATGGTGATCGGTACGCCCGAAAAGTCGAAGTTTTCGCGCAAACGGTTTTCGAGATAGCGCAAATACGGCTCTTTTACGTGTTTGGGATGGCTGCTGAAAAACACGAACGTCGGCGACGGCGTCGGCAGCTGGATCATGTATTTGATATTGATATACTTCCCGCGGTGTGCCGGTGGCGGATATTTTTCGATCTCCGCCTGCATTACCTCGTTCAGTTTCGAAGTCGAGATTTTTTTGGTTTTATTTTGATAAACCTCCATCGCCTTCTCCATCACCTGATGAATGCGCTGTTTTTCAACCACTGATGCAAAGATGATCGGCATATAGTTCATCGGCGCCAACCTTTCCAGCAGCGCCTTTTTGTATTGATCGGCCGTTTTGGAATCCTTTTCAACCAAATCCCATTTGTTGACCATGATCACGATGCCTTTTTTCGCTTTGTCGGCCTGGCCTATGATGTTCAAATCCTGGCCTTCCAGTCCTAATGTAGCGTCGAGCAGGACAATGCACACATCCGATTCTTCCATGGCTTTCACCGAGCGAAGTGTCGAATAGAATTCGATATCTTCTTTCACACGCGATTTTCTGCGGATTCCGGCGGTGTCGGTCAGAATGAAATTCATTCCGAATGCATTGTAATGCGTATGGATCGCATCACGTGTGGTGCCTGCGATGTCGGTAACGATACTGCGGTCGGTGCCGGTGAGTACGTTCAGGAATGACGATTTACCCACATTCGGGCGTCCCATAATCGCGATGCGTGGAATCCCTTCCTCCGGGTTTTCGATGCCTGCGGTTTCGAAATGCGTCACTACTTTGTCTAGCAGCTCGCCGGTACCGAAGCCGGTTTGTGCAGAAATCGCGAAAATTTCATCGCCTAAGCCCAATTCATAAAATTCACCCGCTGATTGGTAGCGCTCAGTGGTTTCAGCCTTGTTAGCTACCAAATAAACCGGCTTATTGAAACGGCGGAGCACATTTGCGAAGTCCTTGTCGAGGTCGGTGAGGCCGGTCATGGTGTCGACCATGAAGAGTACCACAGTCGATTCCTCTATCGCCAGCTCCACCTGGTCGCGGATAGCGCCTTCGAAAATATCTTCCGAACCTACCACATAACCTCCTGTATCAATTACTGTGAAATATTGGTCGGTCCATTCGCCGTAACCGTAGTGCCTGTCGCGGGTTACGCCGCTCTGGTTGTCCATGATGGCCTTCCGGCTCTCGGTAAGGCGGTTGAACAAAGTGGATTTGCCCACGTTCGGACGACCAACAATCGATATTACATTTGCCATTTGCTTACTATTAGTATGATCCGAGCGGGTCTGGCACCTGCTCTTCATTCGTTTTATTTAAAATTTATTCCTGGTAACCGAGCTGGCGCAGCTTGTTTTCCTTGCTTCTCCAATCCGGTTCTACTTTTACGTGCTGTTCGAGGAAAACTTTTTTGCCAAAGAAATCTTCGAGGTCCTGACGGGCCTGCGTGCCGACTTTTTTCAGCATTTCCCCTTTTTCACCAATGATGATCCCTTTCTGGCTTTTACGTTCAACCAGAATTTCTGCACGGATCACAATGATGTCGTCCTTATCCTTAAATTCAGTGATTACTACTTCGGAGCTGTATGGAATTTCCTGGCGGTAATTCAAGAAGATCTTTTCGCGGATGATTTCCGAAGCAAAGAAACGCTCCGGCTTGTCGGTTAGTTCATCCTCGTCAAAATAAGGCGGGTGGAACGGCAGTCGCGTCACCACGGCATCGAACAACGTGCCTATATTCGCCTTTTCCAATGCGGAAATCGGTATTATGGCCGCGGGATGGATTTCATTCTCCCATTCCTGCATCTTCTGTTTCACCTCTTCCTCGTTCGAAAGGTCGATTTTGTTCAATACCAAAACCACGGGCGCTTCCGTCCGTTTCAGCAGCGGCAGTACCTCATGCTCGGCTGCCTTCTCCCCTATTTCCACCACAAAAAGCACCACATCGGCATCTTCCAATGAGCCTTTTACGAAGGTCATCATCGAGTCGTGCAGCTTGTATGACGGCTTGATCACCCCCGGCGTATCCGAGTACACGAGCTGGAACGGGATATCCTCATGTTTTCCATTCAAAATCCCTATAATGCGGTGGCGGGTCGTCTGCGCCTTGGAGGTGATAATCGACATTCTTTCGCCCACGAGCACGTTCATCAGCGTGGATTTTCCCACATTGGGTTTTCCGACTATGCTCACAAAACCAGCCCGGTGGTTACGCAATTCCGTATTATTATTTTCGACTTTTTCTTCCATAAAAATTACTTCTTCACTTTTTTGTGCTTCCCAAAAACGTGGCACCTAGGGTGTTACCGTCAGCCGGTCGTCCAGCATCCGGTTCGAATATTGCTGGATAAATGCCTTAACCTGCAATTCCATAGGCCCTTGAACCTCCGGAACCCGGCCTGCAAGGTTATTTTTCAAAAGCTTGTCTTCCTGATATTTATACAAACCTACGGTTTTCCGGCCATCAAATTGCAAAACATATGGCCCGTTGAACCATTGATAGACGCCATCATAGTTGACAGCGAAGTTGAGCGGAGGGTTCCCGAACACGTTTTTTCCAAAACCAAAATAGGGTTTATCATAATGTAAATAACCCAGAATGGACGGCATAATATCGATTTGCTGTACAAGGCGGGTGCTGTCCGTGCCGGGCGCTACTACGCTTTTTGCGCCTGCTTCGCCGGGCGAAGCGTCGCCCGGAGCATAGAACAGAATAGGAACCGAGAAATTTCCGACCGAAGTCTGGTATTTCGGATAATGTGCAAATGTGGCCGAATGATCGGCCGTGATTACGAATAATGTATTCTTGAACCAGGGCTTGGTTTTGGCGGAATCGAAGAACCGGCGTAATGCATTGTCGGTATAACCCATTGTTTCGTAGATCGGCAGGGGGCCTTTCGGGAACTTGCCCTGGTAGCGTGCGGGCACCTTATACGGGTCGTGCGAGGACACCGTGAACAATGTGCTCATGAACGGCTGCTGAAAAGTATTCAGCTTTTTGGACCAGAATTGCAGAAATTCCTCGTCCCAAATGCCCCAGATTCCGTCGTAATCGGCGTCGTTGTTGTATTCGGTTTTACCATAATAATCTTTGATTCCGATCAGATTGGTAAATGCCTTGAAACCCATTGAGCCATTCGGGGCGCCATGAAAAAATGAGGTGTGGTAGCCCTTGGCTTGCAGCATTTCGGGCAAGCTCGGCAGCTTGTTATCGGTATAGCGCGTCAGAATGAATGGCTCCATAATACCCGGAATGCTCGTAAGCACCGATGGAATGGCTTCTATCGACTTGGCACCGTTCGCGAACGAATACCAGTGCACCTTGCTATGCTGCATGAGCGAGTCAATGAACGGCGTGTAACCCTTGTAGGTACCGTTTTCCAGGTCGCGGTTGAACGTGCCTACCATTTCCTTCCCAAAACTTTCCCAAATAAGTATCACGACGTTTTTCGGTTGGAATGCTGGCGCGTTAGGTTCGGGATAATGGATCGGCGAGTACACGGCATTCATTTCCTGCTCCGACTTAAAGAAGTTCGCCCGCTGGTAATCGGAGCGTTTCAGAGTCTTGAAAATGCAGAATGGTGTATTCAGGACAATGAACATTTCTTTCGGCTTATCGACATATTCCCCCGCATTGCTCAGCGTGATCGGGCGGGTGCTGTGCCGGAAGCCACCTTTCACCCCACCTATAAAAAGGAAAACCGCACCGGTCATCAATACACTGTGAACAAGGAATATTTGCCAGGCCGGGCGCACGGGTTTGGCGCTTACATGCCAGCGTCGCGTGAGGTACACCACCGCCGCTACAAGCAACACCCATACGAGCGCTACGTACCAGTAATTCACCAGAAAGCCGCCGAACAGCTTGTGCATATTGTTTTCATGCGAAAATTCCTGCAAAACCGACCACGTACTCCTTTTGATCGTAAAGCGGTAGTAAATGAAATCGGTGCAGTTGGCGAGTAGGGCTATACTGTTGGTGATGATAAAAAGGTAGTCCAGAAATTTCTGAAACGTCGGCCGGTACTTGAATGTGACGGGAATGAGCGTCAGGAACACGTAAAGGATATTCGTGTAGAGCACCGCCACGAGGTCGAAGCGCAACCCACCGAGAAATAAACGCGGTGCCAAAGCCAGGGAAACGTCCGGAAAAAACGATTGATTGAAGAAATAAAAGAGAATCCGGCAAACTGTAAACAGGATCATGATGCCAAGGAGCCTGATCAGCAGCACCTGATGAATGCGCCATCCGAAACCGGAAGCGACTGAATATGAACTCATAAAATCGATGTCAGAATGTTAGAGGCAAACTTTTTTGAAAAGTTTTCACAAAAATAATTGTTTTCTGTAAAACATTTGTTGTATGTTTGCACTCCAATTCAACGACACCGCGGGATGGAGCAGTTGGTAGCTCGTTGGGCTCATAACCCAAAGGTCGCTGGTTCGAGTCCAGCTCCCGCTACTAGGCCAAAGCCACTTTCGAAAGAAGGTGGCTTTTTTGTGTTTGCGCCCTTTTCGCCCGAATGGTAACTTTCTTAAAACAAAGTGGCTAAGCAAGAATTATTTGCACTATTTTGCACTATCCCTGCACAATAACGAATTGATGAGCCGCAATTTCCGCCTGAAATTCCCCAACGGCACCCTCTTCGCGCAGCTGTTACTGGGCATTGTCTTTTCTTTCAACTGCCTGCTTCCCGCTGCCAAAGCGCAGGAAATCGTATTCAAATCCGACAATTACTGCCTTACACATTATACTGCCGAGACCGGATTACCTCAAAACAGTATCAAATCCATCGCACGCGATGAGGCGGGATTTTTTTGGCTGGCCACTGAAGACGGACTCGTTCGGTTTGATGGCAGGCATTTTCACACTTTTACGAATTCTAATTCAAAACTCGCCTCCAACCATCTCTTTCAAAGCTTTCGCGGTCCGTCAGATTTTAAACTCCACTTCCTCGACGAGACCAGCACCGCACACCGGATAGCGAATGGAAAAATAGTTGAAAACTTCCCCTACCAAAAGAAATTCGGTGCCACGGACATGTACAATGCCCCTGAGAAAGGCACAATCATGGCATTTGAACTGTCCAACCGGCATATATACAACGACCACTGGAAGAATGCCGTTTTTACAGTAGGTCCAAACCGCTACTTCCGCTGTGACACGAGTGAGGTGGCCTATTTTGATGGTGGAAAACAAGTATACAGAGTCCGAAACTCCTCTCAAAAGGCAATCGACTACTTCACCGTCGGGCAAGAGCTATACCTATTTAACCGGTCGCAGGGAAGCATTTCGCATATCGATAAAGCGGGGGCACGCCCTATTATCATTAGCGGCGATATTGCCGGGGCTAGCCGAAGTTCAATACATTATCCAGGCATTGAGGTCCTGTGGAACACCTTTGCCCAAACACCTCTGATCGCTTTCGGAGGTAACGTTTACGACGTGTCCGCACCGGGAAAAGACCTTTTCGCCACCCGATTGCTGATCGCAGGCTTTGATACCGGCGAGCAAAATATCATCAGTTCCTTTTACGACAAAAACAGCGGCCTGCTCCTTCTCGGCAGCCACACCAAAGGGTTATTTGTCTTTACAAAAAAGCATTTTGCTGCTTTCAAGGGCAGCGAAGGGTTTTCCTTTCACGAGCAGAGTCTCTTTAAAGACCGTTACATCGTGACTACCTTCGGCACGTTCGATATTTCCTCAAAAGCCGCGGTGACGCTTCCAGCTATCCAAAAAATAAACGATCTGGGTCCATTCCTCGTGAAAGACGATTATTTGTGGACCAGCTCGCAGGGAATGCGGTACCTGTTCGATCTGGACGGGACGAGGAATCTGGGAAAATGGAATGTCGGGAAAGAGGTTTCCATTTCCTACGCCGACCTGGATGGTAACCTCTGGTCGGGCTATCGCCATGGAGAATTACGGAGGTTCGATATCCGGACTTTCAAATGGACCAGCATCCGAATCGCGGGGCTTACGTCCCCGATCTCCTATATCCAGCAGGAAAAAAGGCAGGACTCTCGCGAAAAAATTTTCTGGATCGGAACACACGGCGGCCTGTTCCGCCTTTCGATTCCCGGCTACCGCGCCGAAAAAATCAAAAACTTTGCAGGCCGCCACATTCGCTCGCTCATGGTGAGAAGAATGGCCGACACCACGGAAATCTGGGGGACGATCTGGGAAAAAGGTCTTTTTCTGCTCAAAAACAATCGCATTACCATTTTCCCGCTCGACAGAAAAAAGCATTTGGCATCGGCCCACTGCATTACCGAGGATAAAAACGGGTTTTTCTGGGTCACCACCAACAAGGGTTTGTTTCAGGTCAGCATCAGTGACCTGCGTGCCTATTCGCAACACGCGTCCCCGAACCCGTATTATATGTATTATGATTACAAAAGCGGCTTTCTCACCAATGAATTCAACGGCGGCTGTATCCCCTGCTCGCTTACCTTACCCAACGGCTTGTTTTCGCTGCCCTCTATCAACGGGCTGGTCTACTTCGACCCCTCCGCTATCCGGCCCGAGCTGCCCAGCAAGACATTGCTGATCGACCGGGTAGAATACAATGGAAAACGGCTCGATTATTCGGATACGCTAAGACTCGACGGAGATTTTGAATTCATTAAACTTTTGGTATCAACGCCGTATTTCGGAACTCCGGACAATGTTCAGATCGATTATCAACTGTCGAGCAGCCATCAAACCGGCACATGGCTACCGGTCGCCGAGACAGGAGAGGTGGTATTCAACGGACTTGCCAGCGGAAGATATACCTTTTCAATAAGGAAACCGAATGGGTTTGGGCCGGGCAATTATACCACGAAGCAGCTTACCCTGGTCGTTGCCCCGAAATGGTATGAAACGTGGTGGTTCCGGATAGCGCTCCTGGGCCTGCTATTGCTGGGTACTTATGCATTTTCCAAATGGCGCACCGATACAATCCTGCGGCAGAATGAGGACCTCGAACGTGCAGTTACCGAGCGCACCTCCGCCCTGAAAGCATCGCAGAATGAGCTAAGCCGCCAGCTGAACATTCAGGCGCACCTGATCGCATCCATTACGCACGATGTGCGTGCGCCGCTCAAATATGTTACGCAGGCATCGCGGCAAATTCCGAAACTCAACGAAATGGGCCAGCGCGAAATGTTAAACCAGGTGGGCAATGCCTTGGAGCAAAGCCTTGTGCAAATGACCAATTTCCTGGACAATCTGCTGAGCTATGTGCGGACGACCCTTTACCACCATAAGGTCGAAATGTCAGAAACAAACCTTTCTGAGCTGATCACCCGGAAACTGGAATTGTTTGAGAAGGTATTTCTGCTCTATGATAACGATGTTTCGAACGACGTGCCACCGAGCCTCATTGTCCGCTCCAATCCGGAACTGCTGTCGGTAGTGATCCATAATCTCATCGACAACGCCAGCAAATATGCCCGTAATGGGCAGATCCGCATATTTTCCAATATTACGGACCATACGGTACACCTCGTCATAGCCGATTCAGGCAAAGGTATTGATGAAGAGATCCGCGAGTGGTTCAATAACCCGGATTCGGCGCATGCCGATTCGTATGGTAATGCTTCCCCAAAAGGCTTCGGCCTCGTGATCGTCAAGGAAGTAGCGCGACTGATCAACCTTTCCGTTTTTGTAGACAACTACAACGGCTGCGAATTTCATCTGGTGTTCGACACGCTCCATTCTGACGGGCAGCTACAATAGCTGACCTCCGAATTTGGCCGTATCCTTATCAATATCAATCCTTTTACCGACGGAAATAAATACTTAGATG
>DATMSL010000462.1:0-2240 GCA_035565435.1 Dyadobacter sp.
ATAATGTAGAGGGAAGATTTTTCACCCCGGCAATCACGTATTGATAGCCTGGAAAATGCTTTTGGGTCGTCAGCATGGTGTCGAGCATGCCGACGATCTCCTGTTTGCGACTGCCGGGAAGCAACGCAATGACGGGTCGGCCGTCCAGGTTGTGTTTCCCGCGAAAATCAGGATCGGGGCGGAATGCGGCAATGGCATCCATCAGCGGATTGCCCACGTAGTCGACTCTATAATCGTACTTTTTGTAAAAATCGACTTCGAACGGAAAGATCACGAACATGTGATCCACGTTGGCTTTGATTTTCCAGGCGCGCTTCTGATTCCACGCCCAGACCTTCGGGGAAATGTAGTAAAAAACTTTCAGCCCCTTCGGTTTCGCGAACGAGGCTATGCGCAGGTTGAAGCCCGGATAATCGATCAGTATCAAGGCATCCGGTTGGTATTCGAGGATATCGGCTTTGCATTTTTTGAGAAAACCGGTGATCGTGCGGAGGTTCATGACCACTTCCAGGAAGCCCATGAAAGCCGTCTCCTTATAATGCGTCACGAGGTCCATCCCTTCCGCCTCCATCATATCGCCGCCCCAGCCGCGAAATTCCGCATCGGGGTCATTCGCCCGAATGCCCTTGATGAGATTGGAGCCGTGCAAATCCCCCGAGCGCTCGCCCGCGATCAGGTAGTACTTCATAGGCTATTGGCCGTCGGCCGTCGGCTGTCGGCTGTCTTACTATTCCCCATAATACTCCACAAAGTTCTTCGGCGTTTCTATCAGCTTGATATAGTGCAGTTTCGCGTTGGGTGCCGCCTGGGCGATGGCTGGTTCGAGAATCTTCCAGATTTCCATTACAAAAATCTCACAGGAAGCCATTTTACCCTGCATGAAATCCACATCGAGGTTGAGGTTCTTGTGATCTACCTTGTCGACGATTTCATTTTTCATGATATCTCCAAGCACTTTCAGGTCGATCACAAAGCCCGTATCAGGGTCGGGCTTGCCTTTAACCGTAACAATCAGCTCAAAATTATGCCCGTGCCAGTTGTTGTTGGCGCAAGGGCCAAATACTTCCTGGTTTTTCTCATCACTCCACGCCGGGTTGTAAAGCCGGTGGGACGCATTGAAATGCTCTTTCCTTGTTACGTAAATCATAAAACTTCCTGCCACTTGATAATTCTGGCGCAAAATTACACCATGTATCCGTAGTTTTGTTTGTTAACAAGAGGATAACTAAAAAAAATCCTATTTCACCCTTAAAATTTAAGAGTAGATCGGCGCGGTTCGGTACTCTTATCTGGCATTCTTTTTACCGTTAAACATATAATCTCGATGATTATCGTAACAGGAGCAGCCGGCTTTATTGGCAGCGGGCTTATCAGCCGCCTCAATCAAGACGGCTTTAAAAACATTATTGCAGTAGATGATTTTTCCAAAATCGAAAAGGCAGAAAACCTCGAAGGAAAGACGATTAAGGAAAAAGTAGAAAGGAATGCACTTTTCGAATGGCTGGATGCGAACAACCGCGACGTGGAATTCATTTTCCACATCGGCGCCCGTACCGACACCACGGAGTTCGACAAGGAAATTTTTGATGAACTAAATGTAAATTATTCCAAAGGCATCTGGGAGAAATGCGTGGCTTACCAGATTCCCCTCGTGTACGCGTCTTCTGCGGCTACATACGGATTGGGCGAGCACGGGTACGACGATAACGAGTCGACGATCGGCCAGTTGAAACCGCTCAACCCTTACGGCGATTCTAAAAACGAGTTCGACAAGTGGGCATTAGCACAGGAGAAAAAGCCATTTTTCTGGGCGGGTTTGAAGTTTTTCAATGTCTATGGCCCCAACGAATACCACAAAGGCCGCATGGCATCGGTGATTTTCCATGCCTACAATCAGATCAAGGCAACGGAGAAAATGAAGCTTTTCCGCTCGCATAACCCCGATTTCAGGGATGGTGAGCAAATGCGCGATTTCATTTATGTAAAAGACCTGATCGACGTTTGTATTTTCTTCATGCACCACCGCAAAAACTCAGGCATTTACAACCTGGGAAGCGGCAAAGCACGTACATTTAAGGACCTGGTTACGAATACATTCCATGCAATGGGCAAGACGCCGGACATTTCGTTTATTGATACACCGGCAGACATTCGTGACAAATACCAGTATTTCACGCAGGCCAATATGAGCAAATTGCGCTCCATCGGATATACCCGCCCGTTCAGCACGCTGGAAGAAG
>DATMSL010000463.1:0-11826 GCA_035565435.1 Dyadobacter sp.
GCCTATGTGTTTCTTGGATTAGCGGATTACATTGATCACTATGGAGCGAAGCCGATGAGTATCAATTGGGCATTGCGCGAATCAGCTCCGCATTATATTTGGAAGGATATGGTAAAGATGGCGGTTGGGTGAGCCATGCTGTTCTCATTAAGCTAACTTCGTGAATTTGCGCACGATTCTTTGGTAAGTTCACTGCCTGAATATCATGATCGGAAGCGGATGTCGGGGGATGAATTCATACAAAAGTGCGGCAGCCGGCTGACAGCCCGGTTACAGCTGGTCAGTGACCACAAGATCAGCATCTTTACCAGGCTGACCATGTTTGGCCTGAACCCCTAGATTCATGCCGGAGGATCGTTCGAACCATTTTTTGACGGATGCATTCCGGGCGATGCCGGGCGTTATCCGGCGTTCGAAGTTACATACAACTTCACCGGCAAAGACGGCCGCCTTGATTATCAGGAGAATTACTCATTTTTGCGAACTGACAAAGGATATAAATTGATAGGTGTGTCCTGGCGTAATCCTTAACGGAATGTGCCTTATTTGAGCTTAACAAAAAATAAATACGCTCAACTGCGATCGTTGACGGGGCAGATGTTGTTGTCGAAAACGGAGCCAATCCGTTTTTAACCACCAATCATCAAGAGACCTTCATCATGAGTACACAGAACGAAGCCACCGCGCTTAAAGACAGCAGAGAGTTATTTATTAAAATGGTAGTCTCCAACTGGGAACTGCAAAATCAGCGCCTGAACGGCTGGCTGGCTCAGTTGCCCGACGAGCGTTTGTTGGAGCCCGTTGCCGAAGGCAAAAACCGCGCAGTTTACCTGCTGGGCCATTTGGTGGCAGTCAACGACGGTATGATCGCATTACTGGGGTTGGGCGAGCGCCTGTATCCGGAGCTCGACGAGCTTTTTGTCAAAAATCCCGACCGCAAATTCGACGAAATCCCAACCGTGGCAGAACTAAAAGAGAAATGGACTAATCTGAATGCGGTATTGACCCGCTATTTCACCGACCTTGACGCTGACGAATGGTTTCGCAGACACAATGCGGTATCAGAGGAGGATTTCGCGCGCGAACCACACCGAAATAAGCTTAATATCTTGATTAACAGGACCAATCATGAAGCCTATCACCTGGGGCAACTTATTTTTTTAAAAGCCTGACATCGCACCGCGGCAGTTGTAAAAGTCAGCGATTTTGTAATATTTTACAGGATTATTCACCACTCTCACTAAATCTTCATCACTCATCACCATGGCTGTATACAACCTATCATTAAATGGCAAAAAGGTGAAAGTCGATGTGGAACCCGATATGCCTTTGCTTTGGGTAATACGCGACTTTGCCGATTTGAAAGGGACCAAATTCGGTTGCGGAATGGCGCTTTGCGGCGCTTGCACGATCCACCTGAACGGTCAGCCGGCTCGGGCATGCCAGACACCGGTTTCGAGTATCGGCAAAAACGATAAAATCACAACGATCGAAGGCATCGGCGAAGGCAAGCTGAGCATTATTCAGAAGGCCTGGATAGAAGAGCAGGTTCCGCAGTGCGGCTATTGCCAGTCGGGACAAATCATGTCGGCGGCAGCACTGCTGAAATCCAACCCATCACCGACCGACGCGGACATTGACGCTGCTATGAGCGGCAACTTGTGCCGCTGCGGCACTTACGACAGGATCAGAAAGGCGATCCACCGCGCCTCGGACGAAATGAAAGTTGCCGAAAAAGGGATCGGCCAGCGCTAATGCAAGTTCATCAACCTTAGCCACAGAAAACATTGGAAAATATACAAACATCACGGCGTGACTTTTTGAAGGCCGCCGGATTTACATCACTCGGACTGGCTGTCGGTATTTCGGGCTTTACCAGGGACGCTTCGCTGAAAAAGATTGCTCCTGCGGTATTGAAGCTGGAAATCAACCCGTTCATTATCATCGACACGACGGGCAATATCACACTGGTGAACCCACGCCCGGACATGGGCCAGGGCTCCACGCAGGCTGTGCCTTCACTGCTGGCCGAAGAGCTGGAAGTGAGCCTGGATAAAGTGCTTATCGTGCAAAGCGACGGCAAAGGCAAATATGGTAGCCAGACATCCGGAGGCAGCAGCTCGGTGCGCGAGCTATGGATGCCGATCCGCAAAGCCGGCGCGGCAGCCCGTGAAATGCTGACTACTACCGCCGCCAAAAGATGGAACCTGCCTGTCTCTGAATGTGTGGCCGAAGACGGTAAAATCTGGCATAAGGCCAGTGGAAAGAGTCTTACTTACGGCGAGCTGGCAGACGATGCCTCGAAACTGGAAATTCCCAAAGAACCGAAACTGAAAGAGCCGAAGGATTTTAAAATCATCGGGAAGTATAACAAACGCCTGGATGTGCCCGAGCGTGTGACCGGAAAGGCTGTTTACGGCCTTGATGTGGATGTGCCGGGCATGGTGTATGCTGCCATTGTGCACTCACCGATGATCCATGGCAAAGTGGCCTCCATCGACGACTCGGATACCAAGAAGGTGAAAGGCGTTTTGCAGGTGATGAAAACCGAGCGTACCATGCCGCACCGCACTTCGGAGGCCGTAGCGGTTGTTGCCACCAACTGGTGGGCCGCATTGAAGGGCAAGCGGGCGTTGAAGGTGAGCTGGGATAATGGTAATTATGCCAAAACGGTGGACACTGCCAGCTACTTCGAGGCTACTTATGAAGCTGCGAAAAAAGAGGGCGTGAATTTTGAGGAAAAGGGCGATTTCGCCGTGAAATATGCGAATGCAAAGGATAAACTCGAATCGTATTATGAAACGCCTTTCCTGGCGCACGCGCCTATCGAGCCCGAGAACGCGGTCGTGCATGTGAAGGATGATGGAAATGTAGAGATATGGGCGCCGATCCAGGGACCTGACTGGGCGTTGCGGGACGTTTGCGGTTATTTGAAAGTAAAACCCGAGCAGGTGAAAATCAATGTGACGCTGCTGGGCGGCGCATTCGGCCGCAAGGCATACCACGATTTTCTGCTCGAAGCCTGTCATATTTCAAAGGAGCTGAAAAAGCCGGTAAAAGTGATATGGACGCGGGAAGACGACATTACCCAGGGGCCGTACCGTCCGGGTATGCTAAGCCATATGCAAGGATTTGTGGAAGACGGCAAGATCACCGGTTTTCACCACCATGCGATCGGAGAGTCTATCGTAGGCCAGGTTTTTAAAGGACTGAAAGAGGACGAGGCAGACCCGTGGCTGAGCGAGGAAATCAGCACAGGCAACAACAAATATCACTTTGGAACAGCCTCGAAAGTGAGCTGGACGAATGTGAAAACCGACATTCCGGTGGTTTGGTGGCGATCTGTATATGCTTCCAACTTCGGTTGGGGACAGGAATGCTTCATCGATGAGCTGGCGCATCTGGCTCAAAAAGACCCCTTGAAAGCACGCCTTGAAATCCTGCCTGACGAACGTTTTAAAAAAGTACTCGAAACGCTGGCCGAAAAAGCGAATTGGAATGAGAAGCTTCCTCAGGGCAGCGGTAAGGGAATTGCGGTTTTCAAGTCTTTTGGTAGTATTTCGGCTTGCTGCATTACAGTTTCTAAAAAAGATAATGGGGTGAAAATTGATAAGGTGATCTCGGTGATCGACTGTGGCTACTACGTAAATCCCGATAATGTGAAGGCGCAAACAGAGGGAAATATCGTGATGGGCATCACCGCGGCGATCAAGGACGGGATTACGTTCACCAACGGCATTTGTGACCAGACCAACTATCACCAGTTCAATGTGATGCGCATGAATGAGGCGCCTTCGATGGAAATCCATATTGTTGATAGCGGTGCGGTTCCGGGTGGGGTGGGAGAGCCTGGCCTTCCGCCGATCGCCCCGGCGCTGGGGAATGCGATATTTGCAGCAACCGGCAAGCGCCTGAGAAAACTGCCTTTTGATATTAACAATATTGCCTGATAAGATGGCCTATGATGAACGAGTAGCCAACCGCATTCGTGAGGCACTGGCTAATCAACCCCTGGTGGAGGAGAAAGCCCTTTTCCAGGGGTTGGCTTTTATGGTCGACGACAAGATGTGCATCTGCGTCCGTAACGACGTGCTCTTATGCCGCATTGGTCCGGATGAATACGAAGCGGCATTGGAAATAAATGGCGTAGAACCGATGATCCACAACGGGCGCTCGATGAAGGGGTATGTATTCGTAAACCCGGAAGGATATGCCTCCCGGCAAGCCTTTGAATCATGGGTGGCTAAATGCCTTATTTTCAATAAGCTGGCTAAGTCATCCAAAAAGAAGAAGTAATGGAGGAATTGTTGATTAACCAAAGGTCCCAACTGGAAAAGTTTCCCGGAAAAGGAGGCTGGACTTATGTGATCTTACCCAAAATCCCGCAGCATGTTAAACGCAAGTTCGGGATGGTGAAAGTCAAAGGACGCATCGATGACTATGAGCTGATGGGCTACAATCTGATGCCGATGGGCACCGGGCAATTGTTCCTTCCGGTGAAAGCAGAAATCCGCAAGAAAATCGGCAAAAAGGAGGGGGATTGGGTGAATGTCGAGCTTTATGCCGACAATTCCGCATTAGCCATCCCGGAAGAACTGATCGATTGCCTGAAAGATGAGCCCAAAGCCTATGCCAACTTCATGAAACTTGCCGAAAGCGCCCAAAAAGAATTCCGCGACTGGGTCTACTCTGCCAAAAAGGACGAAACAAAAGTAGCTCGCATCGCCAAAATGATCGATATGCTATTGCAAGGCAAGCGGCTGACGGGTGACCGGCCGGTTTAAAGCAATGCATTCAACAAACAAACCCCTACCGTAATGGACAGGGGCTTGTTTCTTGAATAAGTATTTAATCTTTATTCAGCGCCATCCGTCTTAGCCCGTTGAACGGCGTAGCTGCCGATCTTGTGGCCGGATGACAGACCAACTTCGCAGTCAAAGCGGTAGTGGATCAGGCCGTAGATGCGGGAGACGGATGCTTCGGAGGCCATATCATCGACTTCCTTCTTTTTATCAGGAAATATGTGCGCCAATACTTCGGCCGCGGCTCCCGAGAATGTAGAGTGACCAGACGTGTAGGACGGGAAGTTAGGTAACCCGACGGACGTTTTGATCTTGCTGCTCATTTGGTTTGGCCGCGGGTAGTAGAACCAGTACTTTACGTCCCAGCAGCAGATTCCTGCGTCCTGCATCGTGGTGCCCAACAATGCGAGCGTACGGGCGGTGCGCACTTCGCTGTATTTGTTCTCGTGACACAATTCAGCACCTTTTCTGTGCCAGTGGCCCGGAGGAGTGTAGCTTCCCACGCCGTCGGACCAGAAGCTGGCGATACGTGCCTGCTCGCGTGTCTGGTTCTTAGCGATGTCGAGCAATTCGTTCAGATCTTTCTGGTACGCTGGGCTACCAATGGTTGGCGGCGCTTCGGGGCGCAGTGCAACTACTGTCGCTGAATCAAAATTCCATGGCTTTACAAAACCATAAGTCGGAAGCATGGGCGGGCGGGGAGGAAATTCCTGGCTCACCCAGGGCTCGGTAACCCCGATTTTACGCGCATTCGCGATCATCGCAGCGGTCTGGGCCTGGTTGTTTGCCCCGCTCATTTTGTCGGTTTTAGCGCGTGCCATAATTTTGGCACCCACCGCTTTGCCCAATTCAGAGCCAGCCAGGATATCGCTTTCAACGTTCATGCCCGCCGATATTCTACTTTGTTTGTGCTCTGCTAGTTTAGCATCCAGGAATGGTACTTCCCCGGGGAACATCGCTTTGAGAATAACACATGAAACCTCGGCAACTACCGCATCTTCCGAAGGGTAAGAGGGAAGGTCGCTCACCGGTAGCAGGGTTTTGATCGAAGTGTCGTTTTTCGAAGGGGCTTTGCGGTTGTATTTGAATTTGTAGTTCCACGCCGCCACTAGCGCATCGTACTGCGCTACGCTCAGGTATGCAAGCGCACGTGCCGTGTAAGGTGGGTTGGCGAAGGGGAATTTCGGGTCTTCCAATGGTTTGCTCGCGTCGGGCACGGGATATTTGCCTTCGGCGTTGGAAGCCGGTGGGCTGTTGTAGCGTGCAGCCAGTTCGCGTGCTATTTCGTTCCACCGGTAAACCGCACCCGCTCCCCAGTAGTTGATTTGCTCACGTTGCTGCGGAGTAACAGCCTCAGTTGCTGCTTTCAGCTTTTGCAGTTCAGCTTTGTAGTCAGCCGAGGTTGCTTCTTTGGGTTCGGTCAAGGCGATTTCGCCGGATGAGGCCAGTACATATGGTTTCCAGGTGCCTGCTTTTTCATCCAGGCTGGAAGGGGTGTTGATACCCGCTGTGGGTTCATCGACGATCTTCGAGCAGGACCATAGCATCATCACTGCCATCGCCGGTAGGGCAAGGCGCGTGATAGATTGCCGAACGGAGATATATTTGTTTTTCATCGTTTTCAGTCTGAATATTAGTTTTTAGCTTCTTTGAGGTAGCGGAACTGGTAAAGTACGCCTACGGAAAAGGCCGTGCTTTGACCCATATTCTGCCCTGAGATCACGTGCGATGCGCGTGCATTCACACCGATATTTTTAGGCTGGAATTTGGCATACACTCCCACCACGGTCGATTTCATATTATTGCTTGGGAAGGGCATGTCGTTACGGCGAATGTTGTCACCACCATCACAGGCCCCATACTCGATAAAACCTTCGGCCTGGATGGCTTTTTTGAGGTAACCCAGCCTTGCCGAAGCGTCGTACGCGTTGGGGACGGATACCTTGTTGGTATTATACAACCTGTCACCGGCCTGGTAAGAATCGCGGTCGATAGTGATCTTGCTTCTGAAAATATAAGAGCCCGAAGCAGTCAGATAAATGCCGCTTTGGTGTCGGTAACTGGCCATTAACCGCGCAGTGGCCGTTTTGCATTGCAAGCCGATGGACATCGGCAAGAAGTCGGGAATGTAGTTGGAGGTTGGAATTGATGCGCCCCCGATGGCGTGCAGCGAGAATCCTGATTTGTTCAGGAAACGGTATTTTAGCCAGAGAGAGGCATCCTGAAAACCCTTCTGCCATTTGAGGTTGCCAGCGCTGGTCTGCGTCCATACATAAGGCAATGCCACGATGGCATTAAGATCTTTGGTAATACCGACAGCCAGCATGGGCATGACGCTTTGCGTAGTATGAGTGCCGATATTGAGGTTTTCACGTTTGAAGGTGTTTTCCCAATATTGGTCCCATGAGCTATGCGTGTAGGATACTGCCAGGCAGGCCGTTTTTTTGCCCATGTAAATGGCGTCGTTGGGCATCTGCGCATAAGCGGAGGATATCGGGCCGGCGATCGTCAGCAATATGCCGAGCAGACGCAGCCCTTTTTGATGTAAAGAACTTATCATAGATCAGAAATTAATATGATGGTGCACGCCCGAAAGGGTGCAAATAATGTAACATAGCACTTGCCGGTCAGGGATTCTGACCGTAACGTGTTATGAATCAAGAAGAAATGCTAGTAATATTCGGGTGGCGGAGATGCCAGAGAGGCTTGGCGTGACGGATAGCACGCCGCCACATAATGAGTGTTGGCAGACAAGCGGGCTTCCCGGGCAATGGCTTCGGAATGGGCCGGAAACTGCTGTGTATTAGGAATGTAAATTTTCAGAAGGTTGCCTAACAGCTTAATGGCTTTGCCATATGGATTCTGCGGAACATCGGCCTGCGGGTCGTTGAGGACCTGGATCGCATTGGCCAGTTCAAAAAAATGGTCGCGGGCTGCTTCATTGGATTGCAGCGTCACATAGAGCGTGTCGTTTTGGTGAAGAACGTGGGTCGGATTGTAAAACTGCCCGTCCTGACGAACCAGGCCCTTGATGTTTTCGGGGATTTCCAGATCACCGGAATAGGGTAGGGAGGGAAGGTACATTTTCCGTACCAGCGATTGCCCTGTTTCAGCGGAAGCAGCGATTTGGTAATCCTTTTCAAAGAAAAGAATAGCGAAGCTTAGCCCAAACATGTTGTAGAGCAGCAATACCAGTAACCCTATCGACGCGAGTCTTCTCAATTCTTAAAGAGGATTTGTAATCAAATGTAATCATTTTAGCTACACATAAACAAGGACTCGCCAAATCATTAACAGGCTCATTTACTGCTAGATGTAGTAACCATTGGTTATTTATTATTGGATGAATGGGTTATATATTTGGATTTCAAAGCTATGTGTAAAAGGCCTGGATCAACCACTGTCAAAATTTGCTATCTTGATGCGACCATCATATTTTCTGAGAGCCATGCGAACTTATCCGTCTTTGTCTGAGCTTTGTAAGAGTACGGTATTCATACTGTTTCTGGCCTTGTGTGCATTTGCCGCGGAAACCACATTCACACAAAAGGATTTTGAAAAGCTGAAACCGATCGTGGGAACCTGGCTGAATAAACGTTCGCGCGGTGATATTTACGAAACCTGGACAAGAAAGAGCGAAAAGGAGTTTGCCGGGATGAGCTATACGCTTCGGGGCGCCGGTGCGTCAGCTGGCGATACCACGCCTCTTGAAAAGGTACGCCTTTATCTTGACGGAAACCAGATCGTCTATGCGCCGGTGGCCGCAGGGCAAAATGATGATAAAGAGGTTTTATTTAAACTAAAAACCATTGAAGGCAACCGTTTTGTATTCGAGAACCTGCAACACGATTTTCCCAAGCGGATTGTCTACCATTTCAGATCAAACGATTCGCTTTATGCATATATCGAAGGCGAAGTGCAGTCCAAACAGCGCAGAGTCGATTATCCCTACCGCAGAATTCATTAAACTATCCATAACACCATGAAAAGATCAGAGATCCTGCCAATGCCCCAGTTTTTTGACAGATACATTAACCTAGTAGAGGATATTGACCTTTTCGATGGCTTCTCAAAACTGACACCGGAGCACGTTTTTGCCGAAACCGAAAAGCTGGCCGCGCTCGGAGACCGGGTTTACGCGGAAGGCAAATGGACCGTAAAGGACATTTTGCAGCACGTGATTGATAACGAAAGGATTATGTCCTACCGGGCGCTACGCTTTTCACGCAATGACAAAACCCAGCTTCCAGGCTACGACGAAGCGATTCTTGCAGCGAATACAATTGCCGGCCACCGTACCATCGCCGATCTGATGGAGGAATGGAACGAGTTGCGCCGAAGCACGATCACCTTGTTCAAAAACATGGATAAAGCTATGTTGACGCGCGTAGGCAATGCCAATCAGACAGAGATTACGGCCCTGGCTTTGGGTTTTGTGATCCTTGGGCACCCGGTGCATCACATGAACGTGATCCGCGACCGCTATTTTCCACTGCTTTAAACGCCGGCAAGCTGTTCGAGCGCTTCTTCCACCTTGTTTACCGGCAACTGGCAGGCTTTATCGTAGCAGACGTAAATGGCCGTTTTGGCATTTATTTCGGTCCGATTTTGCAGCAGCGGCAGTGTGGAAGAGGTGCTTGTTCCCATCACGATTTTGTTGGGGATAAAAAAGCGGTCGAAATCCTTGCGCATCGCGTCCGCGTTCCCGCCTACGATCGCGATTTCGGCGGTTGGCACGGCACGCTGGCAATACAACGCAGCCCAGTTGGTAACCCATTGCACGTCGGCCAGCAGCAGCTTGGTCATTTTGGAAAGCATATTATCGGCTATTTCCAGGTAATCGTCACGATCCAGCATTTTACCCAACGTGTAAAGATTATGGGCCATCATCGAGTTGGAAGCCGGGATCACGTTATCGAAGAGCTCTTTTTTGCGCGCGATAAGCGTTTCGCCGTATGCGTCTGTGAAATGGAAGAAACCTTCCGACTGGTCGAAGAAATTACTTATTGCGTAATCGGCCAGCGCTTGCGCCTTTTGGAGCCAGCTTTCCTGGAATGTGACCTGGTAAAGCCCCAAATATCCTTCAATCACCGCGGCATAGTCTTCCAGAAAGCCCGTCACAGTGGCTACCCCGTTTTTGTAGCTGTGTCTCAGACGATTTTCCGTAGTCATTTTTGACGCAATGAAATGCCCCGTCGCAATGGCCAGATCGCGGATTTGTTCGTCTCCCAAAGCGCGATAGGAGTCGGTTAAGCCTTTGATCAGCAGGCCGTTCCAGGAAGCCAGTACTTTGTCGTCAAGCCCCGGTCTGATTTTCGACCGGCGTTTTTCGGCGAGTTTGGCTAATGCATTTTCATATAATGCAGGGAAGTCGTTTGTTTGAATACCAGCGGTTTTTGCGGCGTATTCGATAGGTTCGGTTAGGTGCAGGTGATTATAGCCGTGCTCCCAGTTTCCCTGCCGGGATATGTTATAAAGTTTTGAAAACCAATTAAAGTCCTCTCCCAATGTCGCTTTAAGCTCTTCTTCGGTCCAGATGTAGAATTTGCCTTCGATGCCCTCGCTATCAGCGTCCAGGGCCGAGAAGAAACCGCTGTCCGGGCTGCGCATTTCACTGGAAAGCCATTGGATGGTCTGCTCGATACGGCTAGCGTACAGCGGGTTTTGAGTCAGTGAGTAGGCTTCTGCATAAATGCTCAGCAATTGCCCGTTATCGTAAAGCATTTTCTCGAAATGCGGGATAAACCAATCTTCATCCACCGAATAACGCGCCCAGCCACCACCGACGTGGTCGTAAATTCCCCCCAGGGCAATACGGTTCAATGAAACCTCTATTTGCGCAAGTGCTTCGGGATTCTGGCTGATATCGAAATAGCGCAGCAAAAATTTGTAGATCGAGGGCATCATGAACTTCGGAGCACGGTCCATACCACCTTTTTGCGTGTCGAAATGCCGCTGGATCTGCTCGAACATCAGATCTGCATCGTTGCGATTGAATTGTACAGTACCATTCACCAAGCCATATTTCTGGCTTTCGGAAGCCACCATGTTTTCGACAAAGCCTGCCGCGGAGCTTGCCAGCTCGTCGTAATGATTGGTGAATGCCTGGTTAATGCTCTTTAAAAGCTGCACCCAGTTTTGGGGAGGCAGGTAGGTAACCCCATAAAATGGTTTGGTATCCGGTAGCAGGAACACATTCAGCGGCCAGCCCCCACGTACGCCCATCGCCTGCACGGCGTCCATGTACACTGCATCTACGTCAGGGCGCTCTTCCCGGTCGACTTTAATGCATATAAAATACTCGTTCATTACCTGGGCAATGGGCTCTTTTTCAAAGCACTCGCGTTCCATCACATGGCACCAGTGGCAAGCCGAATAGCCGATACTGACCAGGATAGGCTTGTTTTCAGTTCGTGCTTTAGACAATGCCTCTTCTCCCCACGGGTACCAATCCACCGGGTTGTGGGCGTGTTGAAGCAAATATGGGCTGGTTTCTTGGCTGAGTCGGTTCATATGAGTGCAGGCAGCGGCTATTGCAGGATCACTACCTTTTTGATGACTGTTCGGTTATTGGTAGTGAAACGGGCAAAATACATGCCAGACGACAGCTTGGGGAGTGTTATCGTCGTCTTGTTTTCACCGGCGAATGCTTTCAGTTTTTGTTGCAGGAATATCTGTCCTTTAGTATTGGCCAATGCGAATTCGACATCAGAAACACCGTTGATGCCTGCGAGTGAAACATTGAGCTCCTGCGACGCCGGGTTTGGATAAACATTCACCAGGTCGAGCGAGGGTTCAACACCGTTGACAGAGTCGTTCAAGTCGAATTTGCAGAGGAAAACTTCCTTCCCTTTTAATGTGATATTGCGCGCCCAGTTCTGATAGGAAACCGTGATCGAAGTTGTGGCATTGTCTGCCGCATAGGGATTTTGGGCGGCGATCAAAATATTCTGGCCTTTTACAATACCCCGCCAAACCGGGTTTTGCTGTTCCATATTGTCCCGTGCCGGCATCGGGATTACCA
>DATMSL010000464.1:0-2139 GCA_035565435.1 Dyadobacter sp.
TTCGCCGTTTTACAAATAGGTGGATGGAATCAAAACACAAAGTTGACAAGGTAACGGCCGCCGGGCTTCTGGTGGCGTTCGGCATTATCTACGGTGATATCGGTACGTCGCCACTTTATGTAATGCAGGCGATTATCATGAATGAGCCCATCACCGAAGAGATTATCTACGGGGCGATTTCCTGTATCTTCTGGACGCTCACGCTCCAAACCACCGTTAAATACGTTATTCTGATCCTCCGGGCCGATAATCGCGGCGAGGGCGGGATTTTCGCACTTTACGCGCTCGTGCGCAAGCATGCGAAGTGGCTCACCGTGCCTGCTGTGATTGGAGGAAGCACGCTGTTGGCCGACGGGGTTATTACGCCACCCATTTCGGTGTCTTCCGCGGTCGAGGGCTTGCAATTATTATACCCTAATATTCAGACGGTTCCGATCGTACTGGCTATCCTTACGGCTATATTTATTATTCAGGCATTTGGTACCAAGGTAGTGGGCCGTGCTTTCGGTCCGTTGATGGTAACCTGGTTCGTGATGCTCGGTGTCTTGGGTCTAAACCAGATCAAAGACCATCCCGAAATCCTGAAAGCACTTAATCCGGTATACGGCTACGACCTACTTACCCAGCATCCCGGCGGCTTTTGGATGCTGGGCGCAGTGTTCCTGTGTACCACCGGGGCCGAAGCATTGTATTCCGATCTCGGGCATTGCGGTCGCGAGAATATCCGGATCAGCTGGATATTCGTCAAAATATGCCTCATACTGAACTATTTCGGCCAGGGCGCATGGCTACTCACTGAAATGGGCAACCTGCTCGATGCCCGCAAGCCATTCTATGAAATCATGCCTGAGTGGTGGCTACTGCCGGGCGTTGTAATCGCGACACTGGCCGCTATCATTGCCAGCCAGGCTGTTATTACCGGCTCATTTACACTCATTTCCGAGGCAATCCGCCTCAATTTCTGGCCCAAAGTTCGGCTCATTTATCCAAGCGACCAGAAAGGCCAGCTCTACGTACCGAGTATCAACTGGCTCCTTTGGTTAGGCTGCTGCGGCGTGGTACTGTTTTTTCAGAAATCATCGAATATGGAAGCGGCATACGGCCTTGCCATTACCCTCACGATGATCATGACCACGATCTTGTTCTCCTATTATCTGTATGTCAAACGGGTAAACCTATGGATTGTGATCGTTTTCATGCTGGTATACCTGTTTATCGAAGGCATGTTCCTGGGTGCTAACCTACTGAAATTCACCCACGGAGGCTGGTTTACGATCATGGTCGGCACATTGGTGGCCGGTTTGATGGCCGTTTGGCTCAAAGCATTTTATATCAAACTCAGGCTTACCGAATATACCAAGCTCGAAAAATACCTGCCCGCACTGCACGAGTTGAGCCGCGATATCAGTATTCCTAAATACACCACCCACCTCGTTTTCATGACGAACGCCTCCCGCGCAACGGAAATCGAAACGAAGGTTATTTACTCTATTTTCCAGAAACGGCCGAAACGTGCCGATGTGTACTGGTTCATCCACGTCGACATTATGGATGATCCTTACACGATGGAATACAAAGTGCTGTCCGACGAAGACCACCATGACAATGTCATCAAAATCAACTTCCGGCTCGGTTTCCGGGTCGACCAGCGGATCAATATGTTCTTCCGGAAAGTTGTCGAGGATATGGTTTTGAACAAGGAAGTGGACATTACCAGCCGGTACGAATCATTGAGCAAGCAGAATATCACCGGGGATTTCCGTTTTGTGGTATTGGAAAGGTTCCTTTCGTTTGAAAATGACCTGCCCTTCCTGGAACAGCTCGTAATGAAAACCTATTTCTTCGTCAAGGATTTCACTACGCCGGAAGACAAGTGGTTCGGACTCGACAGCAGTTCCGTCAAAATAGAAAAAGTACCGCTCATTATCCGGCCGGTCGAAAACGTCAAACTAAGGCGCGTTTTCCATTAATTGCCCTACTAAGAACTTTGAAAGGATCGATATTGGCAGGAACCATTGCCGGTGTCGATCCTTTTTCGTTGCCGGTTGCGAATGCAATGAAAATCAGTGTGATTCTTTAAATCACGGAGTTAAAATAAGGTCGAAGAATCGGTGATATTTTTCTTACTTTTACAAAAAT
>DATMSL010000465.1:0-6570 GCA_035565435.1 Dyadobacter sp.
CGGCCCTTCCGGGTCGCTTATCTTCTTGTATTTCACAACCTGATCGTCCACTTCCTGGATATACACTTCCAGTTTGGACTCGTCGCGCAGCCTGATCACATCCGCCTTGCGGGACGTTTGTGCGTTTGCCTGAACGACAAATAATAGCATTAACATGGCCAGAAGCTGGTTTTTCAGCTTGGGTAAAATTACTTTCATGTAGGAAGGATTTTTTGTAACTGATTTCACCCTATGAAAGTAATCAATTTACCGCAATCAGAACGTCAACCTCAGTCCGAGTTGTGCCGATTTATTGAACGGATCGACGTGCGGCGTAATGCTGAAAGTGGTCAATGGCTGGTTCCGTCGTTGCAGTTCGTTCTTGATCTTTTCGGCCTTCTTGCTATGAATTTTGTAATTCTTAAAGCCAATCAAGCCGAAAACAACACCTACCGCAGGGCCTGCGATCGCTAGCGAGGTCCCGATCGTCTTGTTATCCGGGCTATCGCCGGTACTGGCGACGATAATGCCGGATACCAGCGTTGCCACAGCCACCGAAGTAAATACAATGGCGCCTTGCTTGCCATCCATTGCCCGGTTGTGGTGGTACTCATATTTATCCCGTAGCTGATCTGAATTAGCCATCACCACACTTTTCTCAAACGGATCGGTCGGCAAATTGTTCATGTCCGCATACTGTCCGACGCTATCGGGTGGGATACGGCCCGGGGGAATGGAGTCTTTGACATTGATCGTCTTGCCGTTTTTCAGCAGCACCCGTGCCACCTGGTCCAGGTAAATGTAGGTAGCCGCGCTGTCGGCTTTTCCCAGGTCGCGATAATTGATCTTTTCATAACTCATCTGCGTGATGAGCGCCTGAATGCGCGAACTGTCGCGCTTGATGATCACATCGTTTTTCCGGCCGGTCTGCGCCATGGCGCCCAGACTAACCCATGCAAACAGCAGGGTAAGCGGCAGAAAAGAGGTAAGTCGTAACGTGTGTGCCCGCATAGTTTTAGGTTTTTTGAATGGAAAAAGATGGTTTAAACGTACACAACTTTTAACATTCAACAAAAACCGTGCTATTACAGCCCGAATTTATTCAGCTGTTTCACCAGCACTTCGAAATCCTTGGGGTAAGGCGCCTCGACACGTATATCCTCTCCGTTCATGACCGCAAACGAAAGCGACCGCGCATGCAATGCAACACGCTGAATAAGAGGCTGTTCCTCCGTGTCTTTTTTCAAATTGAATTTCCTTTTTAAGCTGGAAAGGAAAATAGGTTCGCCGCCATATTGCGGGTCATTAACGATCGGTGCTTTGAGACAAGACAAATGCACCCGGATCTGGTGCATACGCCCTGTAATGGGGATACATTCCACTAAAGTATACCCGCGATAAACTTGCAAAGTATTGAATATCGTCTCCGCTTCCTTCCCTTCCGCCCGGTCGATCTTCACCGCCGTTCCGTTTTTCAAAGGCAGGATCGGCAGGTAAACCGACACGCCTTCCAGATCGTGGATACCATTCACAACCGCATGATAACGCTTGGTAACTTCACGGTGCTCAAACTGCATCGCCAAATGCCGGTAGGCAGCCGGATTTTTTGCAAATGCCAACGCGCCGGATGTCTCCTTATCAAGGCGGTGGGCGGCTTGTAATTCGGGGTTATATTCTTTGGCGAGTCTCAGTACGCTTCCGCCGCGGTCGGCCGTACGCTCATCGAGCGTTGCCAGATGTGGCGGCTTATTCACCACCAGAAAATCCTCGTCTTCGAATATGATAATGTCTTTGAAATTGATCTTCATGATATTGCTATAAAAATAATCCGGATGATGCGCCTCATCGGGCCATTCATCCGGATTCTCTCGGCCACTGGCCTTTATCCGTTACAAAGATAATTATACTATTTGTTTCTGTAAACTTCTTTGGGTCGCATCTAAACCAACGCACTCACCTTCGTAGGGTTCGGGTTGATGGTGTCCGACTCTACGAGCCCGTCGCGGAGACGCACGATGCGGTGCGCGTAATGCGCGATGTCTTCTTCGTGCGTTACCATCACGATCGTGTTGCCTTTGCTGTAAAGCTGGTCGAACAGGTCCATGATCTCGTAGGACGTTTTGGAATCGAGGTTACCGGTAGGTTCGTCTGCGAGCAGAATACTCGGTTCGTTCACGAGCGCGCGGGCGATCGCGACACGCTGGCGCTGGCCTCCGGAAAGTTCGTTCGGCTTGTGCCCTGCCCGGTTTTCCAGACCTACGTTTTTGAGGGATTGCATGGCCCTTTCTGTCCGGTCGGCCTTGCTCAATCCTGCATAAATGAGCGGCAAAGCTACATTATCCAGCGAAGACATCCTCGGAAGCAGGTTAAATGTCTGGAATACGAAACCAATCTCCTTGTTCCGGATTTCCGCCAATTCGTTCTCCGTCATGTCGCTTACGTCCTTGTTATTCAGGACATATCTTCCGGTCGTAGGCGTGTCGAGACAGCCGATAATATTCATCAGGGTAGATTTCCCCGAGCCCGACGGCCCCATAAACGCCACATATTCCCCTTTATTAACCGAAATGGTAACGGATTTGAGCGCCTGAATGATCTCGCTACCCATTACGTAACGTTTGGCGATCTCGCTGGTTTCTATGATTTTCATGAAGACAGTTTTTCAGTAGGAATATAGCTGTTATGAGTCAGGATGCGGATGTAATTTTATGAAAAAACCCATGCACAAAAAATGAAGCCAGGATCACCGGCGGCGGAATATCCTCATTAATCACTTGCCCTTCCCGTTTCCAGAACCCGGCAGACTCAAACCGCGCTTCGGATTCGCCATCGCTCACTACCCATTTGCCCCGCAGCCACGAATCCAGTCGCCAGTAGTAATGCACGCCGTCGTAGGTGATCTGCGCCTTGCTCCGAAAAACGTTGTAATCGATGCTGCCCAGCACATTTTTCCCTTCGATGTCGCATATTTCGGTGCGCGATTGGAAAAACCCTTTGCTTTTGAATGTGAGCATATAGCCGTCGAGCTCGCCCCGGCCGTCGTATTTCCAGAGGGATGTTTTCAAGATCCCGGCGATGACTTTACCCCGGAAAATCCGGCATTCCGTTTCAGTGAAATTGGATTTCCAGGACAAAGCCGCCATTGGTGAAGTGTAATTTTGAGATGGCTAAAATATTAAATCATCAAAATTCCGCTCTTTGTTTTTCGATAAGTGCCCGCATCGGCTGATAGCGCGTCAGAAATCGCTGATAACCGGCAGGCAATGCATATTGCTTTACCTTCGCTTCGCCCTCCGCCGCCTGTCCGAGCAAGCCTTGTTCGAGGTTCAGAAATGCATATTGTTCCCAAAGTTCGGGAGCATATTCATTGTACCGCAATGCATCAAGCACCAGCTGATAAGCCTGCTTTACCTGTTTTTTGCCCCGATAATATTCCGACGCCGCCGATACAATGCGCGCATCGAACGGGTTAGCATGCACGGCACTTTGGATATTTTGCGCTGATGGCGATTTCGAAATCACCGCAAACAAGGAGTCTGTTACCGATTTCGGTCTGATGCCGGAGAACAACGACTGCTTCAACTGCTCCACCGCGGCGTTCTGCTCCTTATCCTGGATTTTGTCGAGCAATACCACCGCGACCTCCTTTTTATCCGACAGTGCATTCGCTACCGCCATCCCGATCGTCCCTTCGATGCCTTCAACAGGTGACAGCGCCTCGATCGCCTTATCGTACAAGCCGAGTTGCAGCAGCCAATGCCCCAATATTTTATGGTACAAATCACTCTTTTCCCCTTCCTCGGCAGTCCAGCTTGTGAGTGTTTCCAATGCTTTCAATTTGTTTCCACTATAAAATTGCGGGTACAATGCCGCGAGCGACAAATCTTGCGATAGCATCGGATTTTTTACCGCCAGTTTCGGTAGCAGTGTGGCTGGTAAGGAATCGAATCCAGCCTGGTTTGTGGCATAGTTGAGCAAATAGGCCAGGGATGAGACGCTCAAAAGCGAATCTTTCGGGACCGCATTCTTGTTAAAATCCTCTTTTTGGAACTGCTGTCTCATATTCTGAACCGCCAGCCAGTTGGCCTGCCAGGAAAGGTAATCGCGCTTGTCCGAACCCGCAGCAAGGGAATCCAGCAGGCCCGAATCAGTACTTTTGGCGAGAATTGCGAGGAGGTTCGTGGCCGGAATTTCCGGGCGGGCCGCATTCGCCTTGGCCAGATCCAGGTAATAATAAGCGGAATCAGCGACATTGGTTTTCGAATAAAGCATCCCAAGGTTATTCAGCAACTCGCCATTAGCCGGGAAGCGGCGAAGGCCTTCCTGTAAACTGTATACGGCGTCAAAAAACAGGCTTTCCTGGGTCAGAATGCCGCTCAGGCCCGCGTAGGCCTGTGGCGAAGGGTTTTTCAATAACGATTGCCTGAAATAGTACGCCGCCGCATTACGGTCACCCTGTTTCAATGCAATCGACGCCAGTGCATAGTTGGATTTATGGTTTTGGAACTCCTGCTGCAACGCGAGCTTGTAGTACTGCTCGGCAAGGGTAAACTCCTCTGTGGTGGCATGCAGATCACCCAATCCATTGAAATAACCGGCAATCGCCTGATTAAGCGGAAGAAGCCTTTGCATGGAGAACAATATCACCACCCCCGCAAAACCAAAGAGCCGTGTCTGCGTCAGCCCGAAGCGGAGCGGTTTGTACAAAACCTTGTAAACAGCCAGTTTTTGCTGAAACAGCTCATAGAAGTTGATCAACACATAAAATAGAAAAAGCAGGCCCATCGCCAGCTGTCCCTGCACAACCGTATCTTCGAGTGTTTCAAGCACGGGATCGTTTGCTGTACCGGCCATTAAGCCACCAAATGAAGCGGCAATAACAAACAACCCGATATAAAGCCAGAAACCCGTAGTCCTGAACGGAAGCACCCCCTGAGTAGAGTCCGCCCGGCGCCTGAACCCCCAGATCCCGAGGATACCCGATACCAATGCGAGGTAAAATGGATTGACCAAAGTCACATTCCAATCTATTTGCCGGGTATTTTGGAGGTATATCAATAATAATAGCAGCAAATACAGTACACTGATCACGATAAACTGTACTAATCCTGAGCGGCCTTTGCCTGCCTGCCCGCTTGTGCTGAGCCAAACGAGGCCCGCCATAATTTCGGTAGCGGAAACGAGCAGAAAAAGCATGGTAGCAACCAGCCAGAGCGGAAAAGAATAGGCTGCGGCCGTCAATGCCGGAACCGCCGACGCGGCGCCGAATGAAACCAATGCCGCCAATACGATCGATACGCCTGCAATGCCCGCAATGCGCGTAGATATGCCCAAATCAGGCCGGAATGCGTGGAAATAGTATGAAACACCCCCGTATAAAATAGTAGCTGTCAGAAACAACAGGCGGTTTTCCGCTCCGAAGACACGTAAGGTTTCCAGTCTGGCGAATGCAAGAAATAAAATGAAAAGGATCGTTCCGGCCAGATACCAGAACCGCGACATGGTCGTCAGCGCAGCGAGCACGAGTGAAAGGCCGATTAACGCCCCGCCCCAGAACAGATAGATCGTCACCGCATTGACTTCCATCACCGACGACATAAAACTCTCCGTCACCAGGTACGTGGGTGTCGAAATACCATATTGCCATTGGCCGAGTTGCAGCACATCCACCACGGCCGTCGTTTCCGACAACTCGCTTACCACATTCCACCGGACCACATTCCCCAGCGGATCTATGCATTGCCAAACCAGGAAAACCAGCCCCAAAATCAAAACCAGGAAAGCACCTACAGCCATCCGCCGCTCGGACGGCGACCACACCTTCCAGAAAAGTAAATCGTTCATATAATGTATTTTAAATGAGGAACCGGTCAAAGGCCGGTTATCTCCACCAAATCGTTCGTTTCGAGCAAAGCCAATGCAGATGCCAAATTTGCTTCGAAAATTTCTTTCAATCTATCTTTAGATGTATTTCCGCGAGTAAGCCAAATGACTTTCGGTGGGCTCCCGAAGCGGCTTAGTAACGAAACGAAATCGTCGTCCTTGGTTATGACAATCGCATTTTTTGTTTTGGAAAAAGCAAATGTTTCCTTATCCTCAGCGTGACGAAGATTCAGAAACAGCGCCGAAAAACAGGATATTTTGAACGTCCCGGTGATCCAGACAGCAAGTGCCGGAGGCATTTGGGCGTCAAGTATGATCATCAGGCCGCTTGCAGAACGGGGTGATTCAGTCTGGCAACTGCATAAAGAAGGCAGGCCGTGATATCTTCCGGTTCGAGGTCCGGTAGCTCATCTGTAATAATCTGTTCGGGCGTAAGTCCAGCGGCAAGCAACTCAATCACGTCCGTCACGCGGATACGCATGTTCCGGATGCAAGGCTTGCCTCCGCATTGTTTCGGATTGAATGTGATACGTCCCAGAAGTCCCGTGTTCATCTGCATTTTAATCGATGTTCAAATCAAATTTAGGCGATTTTAACAACTATCTCAAACCTCAGAGCGGGTTTGGTAAGCGCTCAAAAAGTTCCCGCCTCACCCCTCTCAAACCTACTTTCCGGAAATATTAAATACAGTTTTCAGGAAAAACGGGT
>DATMSL010000466.1:0-2820 GCA_035565435.1 Dyadobacter sp.
ACGCGAGCAGGGAAGAAAAGTCGTTGAGGTTATATTGTTTTACCTGAAATACCGAGGTGAGCAGGTTCCGGTTGAGGCTTTCCATTCCATTGTTGAGATAGAAAAACAGCACGACCATCAGTAACGGGAATATCGAACCGAACAGGCCCAGCAAATGGTGGCGGAAAGTGGAACCTGTATAGAACAGCAATGCGAGGAACGCCCAGACCATAAACAGCGACGCCGGCAGATAGAATAACGTAGCGATACCAATGTAAAGCCCCAGCTCGAAAACCTGGGTAGTTACTTCCCTTCTGACCAGCATTTTAACAATAGAGCCGAATGCAAACAGCAGGAAGGTATTGGCGAGCAACATAGGCGACAAGGTGCCCATATCGAAGGAAATATTCAAAAACAGCGCGTATAATGCACCTGGGAGGAACGTGCGCTCAGGGAAAACGTCGCGGGAGTGGATCACGTAATTGAAATACAAGATCTGCACGAGCGAAACACCCATCGCTGCGAGCTGATAAACCCATTGTGCGCGGCCAAAAAGGCTGTCGATGAGCCAGTAGGTAAGACCCGAGAACGGACTTACGTTGTCCCACACATCGCGGTAGAGCATAAACCCGCGGCCCATTTGCTCGCCTACGAGCATCCAGCTCAGCTCGGGTATCAGCAACGGAGCACCGCCCAAGAAAAAAGGGAGCCGGAGCAGCAGGAAGAATACTACTAAACTGATGGTCTGGTACCGTGCATTGACGCGAAAAAAACTAAGCAAGCGGCTGGTGGATTAGGTATCTTATGGGAATAAGTTTCACGAAATTACAATGCCGGGTTCTACAAAAACAAAATAAGTATGGATATTTGTACTTATTGAAAGGAGAGAGGGAATGATTTAGGAGATGTTAGTTTACATCATCCTAACTGGTGAACCAGGATGTGCGGTCAGGACCGGCTAAACCCCTCCATTTAACATTCAAGACATGGAATCGAAAAGACAACAAAAAGTAGGCAGGCAAATACAGAAAGACCTGGGAGAGATTTTTCAAAAAGATGCGCAGCACCTTACCCACGGCTCGTTTGTGACGATCACCGCCGTGCGCGTAACGCCCGACCTGAGCATTGCCCGGGCATACCTCAGCTTCCTGCCTGATAAAAACAAAACTATGCTGCTGGAAACGATCCGGGAAAATACCCGTTTCATCCGCCAGAAGCTTGCCGAACGTGTCCGTCATCAATTGAGGATCGTTCCGCACCTGCAATTTTATATCGACGACACTGCCGAATACGCAGCTAAAATGGATCAGTTGTTCGCAGACCTGGTGATCCCGCCTGCACAGCCCGACGAGGAGGAAGATAGCTACTGATTTCAAGTTCGAGCCCATGGACATTTCCTACCGGATTGCCGTTCGCTACTTTTTTTCGCGTAATAAAAGGAGTTTCATCAGTCTGATCGCACGCATTGCCATGGCTGGCGTGGCGGTCGGGACGATGGCTATGGTAGTGGTATTGTCGGTGTTCAACGGCATGGAGGACCTCAACCGGAAAATTTTCAAGACGTTCGATTCGGATGTGCGCATTGTACCCGCGGAAGGCAAGCGGTTCAAAATGACGCCGGCATTGATGGACGAACTGAAGGCGATTAAAGGGGTGAAACTTGTTACGAAGGTGGTCGAAGACAACGCATTGGCCCGTTACGGAAGCCAGCAAACCATCATTCGTCTGAAAGGCGTCGACAGTACATTCGAACAGCAAAAACAGCTGGATACAGCCATCATTGAGGGCTCGGTGAAGCTTGTCGGGGATAACGGGACGCCCTACGCAATCATTGCCGAAGGTATCCGGAATGCATTATCCATCTCCCTCGAAGACATATTCACGCCGCTCGAACTCCTGTACCCGCGTACCGGCACGAAGACACTCAACCTGACATCCCCCGAGGCGTTCAATCAATTGAACCTGCGCCCTGGTGGCGTGTTTTCCATCGAGTCGCGCTACGACGATTACATTATTGCCCCGTTGAAGCAGGTCGAAAGTCTGATGGGGTACCATGGGGAGCTTTCGGCACTGGAAGTTTATACCGAGGCGGGTTATACCGAGAAAGAGGTGAGCGAGGAAATCGGTGCGAAGTTAGGCAAGGCTTTTGTAGTGAAAGACCGGGATTTGCTGAACGCGGATCTGCTCCGGGCAATAAAAATGGAAAAGCTTTTTGTGGCAGTCACTCTTTCGCTGATTATTTTAGTAGCTGCAATCAATATTTTTTTCTCGCTCAGTATGTTAGCGATCGAGAAGAAGAAGGATGTTTCGATGCTGTTCGCGATGGGTGCGACCCAGTCGCTGGTACGGAGGATCTTTTTAGCCGAAGGGGCGATTGTGGCATTTTCGGGCGCCATTGCGGGACTTTTGGGCGGCATTGTGATTTGCTGGCTGCAAATGCGGTACGGCTTAGTTTCCATGGGAATGACTACTTCGCTCGTGGATGCCTATCCCGTTAAATTAATTTGGGAAGACATACTCTACACGGGCGTAATTGTCGTTATGATAACTATGGTTGTTTCGTACATCCCGGCCAGAAGGGCCGCAGAGGCCGGAGCGTTGCTGCGGGTGTAGTTATAGCCCGAAGACACCAGAAAATCGTTTATTAACTTATTTACATTGACTTACTTCCTAGCAATCAATCAGAAAGCGGATATGACCGGTGATATTAAAAGGCCTTCTTTGAACCGATTGATCTTTACAGTTTTTGGCATACTTTCTCTTTCATTCAGCGTTCCGGCCCTGGCTGGTGTAGATGCTGACACACTTTACAGAAGAAATCCAGGTACGGTAACCAAGCAG
>DATMSL010000467.1:0-5671 GCA_035565435.1 Dyadobacter sp.
ATATTTTGTGAGAATTACTAGCGTTTCGTTCCGCTCCGGCGAATCCGCCCCTTATGAAACCTATTGATAGAGCCCCGCCACTCATTGCGTCCAAACCGGTGAAAGATATTGGATCAACGGCAGCCAATGCGGGTAACATTACCAAGGCTCTGAAAACCGGATTTTGTTTATCAACCCAATTCTTAAACCGACTTAACCAGGTATGCCCATTTGGATCCGTATACTTCAACGGATTGTTCATCACATAGCTATACCTGTTATAACCCTGCGTCGAAAACGGATTCTGCACATAATTATCCGCGCTCAACACCCTCCCTACCACCGGATCATACATCCGCCCATTCATATTGATCAAATTAAAATTCGTCAAATGCTCATGTCCCGTAAACCCACGGTACAGGTAGCTGGTCGGAGCTGGTACGTTGATATAATCCCAATTCGCCGGATGGCGCAATCGGCCCCAGGCGTCAAAGTTCTGGTCGAGGATGACGGTGCCGTTGAGGGCTGTCAATGTCAGCAGCGAACCCAGGTGGTCGGTGTAGGTGTAGTAATATTGGTCGGCGCCATTCTCGCGGATGACGAGAGCCGAGAGCCCCGCGGGTGTGTGTATGTAATGCAGGTGCTTGTCGGCGAGGCCGGGCGTGATGTCCTTTTCATAACTCCCGAAATAGTAATGCGTATTGATCAGCGCGCCGTTCTTTTTCATAACGCCTTTGATGCGCTGGTAACCGGCATCGTAGGTGTAGGTGAGCTCGTAAGGCTGGCCCGAACCGTTTTCGGTAATCTTATCAGGCTGGTTAAAGGACGTGTAGGTAATGTCCTGTGTGAGTTGCGGTAGTGCGGTGGTGGGCGCTATGATGCCCGTGAGCGCGTTGAGTTTCGCAGGATGGTAGCTGAACTGCTGTCCCGCATCGGTTTTCGAAACAATGTTGCCCGAAGGTTCATAGGCGACGGTCTGCGCAGGCTTGCCTGCGACCGTAGCCGTAAGCAGGCGGCTGAGGTTGTCGTAAGTGAAGCTTTCTTCCTTGTTTTTAATGTAATCCTTGCGCTTGGTGAGGTTGCCTTTCGGGTAATCCCAGGTCAGTTCCAGGTTTTGGACGCCGGCAGTGGAAAATAGCTTCGGAATGCCATAGTCGTAGTTGATAACCGATGATTTGCCGTTGCCCAGCGTGTAGGCAGTATTTTGCCCCAGCCCGTTCATGCCGGTATTGGTGTAAAGGGTTACCGAGCTATTGGTATTTTTGACGGTCGTCGGATAGCCGTTGCTGTCATAAGCATGATTGGTGCCAAATCCGGAAGGGTATAGAACAGAGGCAATATCCCCGTAATTATTGTAAGTATAGGTGGTTATATACGGGCTGCCGTCTACGGTTTCCTTGATCGTCAGCATCTGCCCGTAGGCGTCGTAAGTATATTCTTCGAGGTTGCCGGTAAAGCCAGTTACTTTTTCAATCTGGTTGATCCCGTTCCCCGAAGCCCGGTATTGGTAGGTTGTCGCCGGTTCCCCTGCTTTTGCTCTGCTGACGATCCTTCCGGCAACGTCGTAGGTCAATGTGTAGGTTGCCCCGTTGGCATTGGTTTGGCTTGCTAGTTCGCCCAGCGAGTTATAATCATATTGCGTCGTACCCGCGTTGGCGTCGGTCAGGTGGGTCTGGCGACCGTAGGCGTCGTATTGATTGCTGGCAAGCGAAACGGCGCCATTTTTGACATCCTTGATCCCACCATGGCTGAAATAGGTGTATACCAATGTTCCGCCGTCGTCGGTTGCACTGATTACCTTCCCACTGGCGTCTGTCTTCTGCGAGGTCGTACCTGTCGGGGTAACCGTGGTAGTGGTAAGTTCCCCGCCGACATAGGAATAACTGATTGTTTTGGTACCCAGCGCGCCGCTATTGATGTTATTAGGTCTGTTGTATTGGTCGTATTGGGTAGTGGTGGTGATATATGTTTCGCCTGCTTTGTATGGCTGGGTATTCGAAATAATATTACCCTTTGCATCATACGCCTGGACCTGTGTGATCGGTTGGTTGCCAAAACCCTCGGTTTCTTTTTTGATCTCGCGGCCCAGCAGATCGTACCATATTTTGACATTAGGCTTGCCGGGATGTGAAACCAGGCTGTACCATACCGCCCCGTTGGTCAGGTCCCATCCATAGCTTTGGGTGATATTATATGCAACAGGTGCCGGTGGTGCGGTAACCGTAGGTCTCCCGAACACGTCATACTGGTAAGTTGTAACCAGCCCATCGACGCCGGTTGAAGTCAGCGGCTTGCCCCATCTGGAATCATAGGTAGCGTTGGAAGTCTGGCCAAGCTCGTTGACGCTGGATTCGGCATAGCGGCCTTTCGGATCGTATACCGACGACGTATTGCGTGGAGCGGATGCACCCGGACCATTGGGCGTAACAGTCGTCTTTTTCAGATTTCCCAGCGGAAAGTATTCGTAGGCGGTAACCACATTTTTGGCTAGCCCATTGAAATCGGTTTTCGAAGTAAGTTGCCCAATGGCGTTATATCCAAAACTGGTTGCAACAGTGTGGGCCGGCTGGCCTGACCGGGTGTTGGAAACCGTCACCGATGTCGGCTTATTCAATATCCCGGCCGGATAGGCGCCGTAAACGGTATTGGTTACCGCGGTCTCGACCCCGTTGTTGACCGTACTTTGCGTAACGTTACCAAAATTATCATACACATTTACCGTGGTCGTGGTCCTGCCTTCCAATGCCTTGTTTTCAAGGATATTGGTGGTTTTTACCCAGAAGCGTTTGGCAGCCGGAGAAATAAATACGTTGGTGTGGGTTGTCTGGCTCAGCAGGGTGCTTGTCGATGCGAGATAGGTCGACGTCCGGTACGGGATTGCTGTGTAGTAAGTAGTGTTGAATTCATTTTCAGCGACAGTTTTAATGCCAGTAGCCAGGTCGTTGGCGGTTATCTTGCCAAATCCCAGAAAACCCTTTCCCGCGCGATGCAATTTCGTCGCTTCGTAACTGTATTGAATGGTATTGTAGCCACCAACGCCGTTCTGCAATTTGAAATCGGAGACGGCATAAAGTGGTGGTTGGATCGCATTGAAGGGGTAAGCCGTGAGATTTCCCCGGATGTGGAACCCGTTTTCATCCGTCAGCTTTTTGTAAACCCATTCGGTAACATGGTTGTAGCCGTTTTTGACTTTTTCAAGGAGATTCTCCCTGCCTTCTTTCTTGAAGTAGAAAAGGTCCATTGTCAAAATGGGGCTTTTATAATTGGCGACATCGGCCCGACGGTCGCCATTGAAGTCGCCGATCATCGGAGGCGGTGCACCCAGGTTAACCGTGAAAGTGCTGTTTACTCGGTAGAAACTGGTCCCGGTACTCCATGAATAGCCCTTGCCATAATAGACATCGAAGTTCGAAGTCGGTGAGGGGGGGACTTGCCAACCGTGGTAAATGTCCGACTTGCCATCCCCATTAATATCGGCAATACCTAGTTGGTCGCCAGTGAAGGGGTCTGTATCAGGTATTGTATTAAATGTAAAGGGCGATTCGTAAAAGTTAACCCCGCTGGAGATCACCACCTTCCATGCGCCGGACGTGGTTGATTTGGCAAGTATATCCGTTTTCCGGTCACCATTGAAATCGCCGAAATAACAGAGATGGTCTTTGGTCAGGTTATTGATAGAGTAATGAATGCGGCGTGCAGTCCAGCCGTCGAATGTGAAGACCTCGCAATTCATGCCTTTGATCAGCATGATATCGCTCTTACCATCGCCATTAAAATCGACGATGTGTACCTTGTCGGCAGTCGGCCAATCACTCACGGCCAATGCGAATACGCCTGAGATAACAATCGATCCGAAATCCGGCTGGATCTTTCCATTATACAGATGGCAATTGTAATTGACGGCATTACTTCCCAGCATGGTCAGTATGTCCTGAATGCCATCCCCGTCGTAGTCGCCAGGAAATATGAAGTGCCCGCTGGGATGGATTTTGGAGTAGCCGGTGTACGGGGAAATATTCAGCGGATCGAATTGAATAGCCCACTGCCCATTGGTTTGCCAGTCGTAATTCTGAACGGCTCGATAAATACGGAGGCTTGTCAGCGTGCGATTTTGACCCGAGCCCGCAACGTTGGTCATCAGAACGTCGTCAGCCCCGTCTCCGGTAAAGTCATATGCCAGGAAATCAAATGAATTGGGGATACTTTGCTTTTTGACAACGCTGTATGTAACGGGTGCATCAGTCAGGTTGTCCACGAAAAAACTATTGGGTTGTCCCATGTATTCAGGGTACTTGACGTAAACCATCATTCTGTATACGGCAGGATTCGGAATAAGGCTTGCTTCCAGAAAATCGGTCAACCCGTCGGCATTGAAATCTCCTGTGATCGTTGTGGAAGAAGGGTATTCATATCCGTCCGTATCGACGGTGCTAAATTCCGCAGGCGGGTTGCCATACTTAAAAATGGTGGCGTTGAGCTGGGTGCCATTGCTGCCAGCCTCGATGACCTCTTTTAAATAGGAATTGATGTTATCATGCCCGTAATTGAATTGGTAAGTCCTGACGGTCGACCCCTCGGCCTTGGTCGTGATCTTGTCGAGCAAATATTTATTTTCAATGCGCGTATCATTTTCAAAACCAGTATTTTCATCGATGGTGCGGATCTTGTAATCGAATTTCACCTGGTTGTAGGGGGCTAACCCCTGCACCGCATTACCGGTGTAGTTGATTTCGTCAATCAGCAATGCGAAACTGGTGTTGGTATTGTATTTGAAAGTGATGTAATTCCCGTCGGGATACAAGATGCGGGAGAGGGCCCAGGTAAGCACAGTCGCAAATTGGCCGATGTGCCTGGAATCTGGGGTGTTTCCATACTCCATTTTTATTCCGTCTTTGGTAATCACTTCAAACCACTCCGGGCCGTTCCCCTGCGTGCTTTTGGAAGTGATGGTGGCGAAGTTCTCACTTTCGGTTCCATAGGTCGTATTGGGTTCTCCATAGTTTCCCACTTTGGCGATCAGTCTGCTACCGTCCAGAACAAACCTGTCGCTGTTAGTCATCACAACCGGGTTTGTTTCATTGTCAAAATACATGTTCCGCGTCGTACGGCTAATTTTTGACAACCCACCGATGTCCCAGCCCTGTCCCAGAACACCATTTCCTGCCATTGAATGGTAATTGATCGAGACGGTCGGGCTAATACCATTGGTCCCCGGTGGGATGACGAGTGTTATCGAATAGGTCGCACCTCCGGACGCAACATTGCCGCCGCCGGAAATGCTTCCAACCGGCAAACCTTGGTTAACTGCCCGGCCATCGAACGTCGCACCTGTGTAGAGGGTTTGATACACGACGTTTTGGGCGGACAAATTCAAACGTGTGAAAATAGTCAGGAGCCAAAACAACGTGTGAACATGATTTAATCTCGCTGCTGGTCGTGCATTGGGAATGTAGGGTCTGGTCATACGCGAAGCGTTTAATTTGAATAGTGGTGAATGAAATCTCTGGTCGCGAGCGAAACGGGCACAGCGCTGCCGCTGCTACTTCCGAGCATTAAATACGAATTGATATAGATGTATATGGAGCCACCCGGTGCGGGTTAATGGCTGGATTTGGTGCTTTTGGCACCCGTCGGGGCAATTGAATGAAGAGTGATGGAAGCTGAGTAGGTGTAGTTGTAAGAATTAGCGATA
>DATMSL010000468.1:0-5387 GCA_035565435.1 Dyadobacter sp.
CCCCTCGCCGAACGCCTCCGCCCGCGGACACTCGACGATTTTGTGGGGCAGGAAAAGCTACTCGGCCCGAAAGGCCCGTTGCGGCGGGCTATCTTACAAAATGCGATCCCCTCGATGATTTTCTGGGGTCCTCCCGGCGTGGGGAAAACAACCCTCGCATTACTCATCGCAGAAACTACCAAACGTCAGTTCTACAACCTGAGTGCGATCAGTTCCGGCGTGAAGGATTTGCGAGAAGTGCTTGCGCGGCCTTCCGGTTTGTTCCCGGCGATTCTTTTTATAGACGAGATCCACCGGTATAACAAAAGCCAGCAGGATGCATTGCTCGGCGCGGTCGAAAAGGGTCAGGTTACCCTGATTGGCGCCACGACCGAAAATCCATCCTTTGAAATCAACTCCGCATTGCTGTCGCGCTGCCAGGTATATATTCTCGAAGCATTCGGTGAAAAAGAGTTGAAGGGCCTCATCGCCCGTGCGCTGGAAAAAGACCCGTGGCTGAAAGAAAAGAATATCAAATTCAAATCCTATGATGCATTAATGCGTCTTTCCGGTGGCGACGGGCGCAAGTTGCTGAATCTGCTGGAACTGGTAGTGCTGGGCAAAGGCGAGGCCAAAAAAATTGAAATCACCGACGAATGGGTCACCGAAGTAGCGCAACAGAACATTGCCCGCTACGACAAATCGGGTGAGCAGCACTATGATATTATTTCGGCCTTTATCAAGTCGCTCCGCGGTAGTGACCCTAACGGGGCGGTTTACTGGATGGCACGGATGATCGTCGCCGGAGAAGACCCGTCGTTCATTGCGCGCAGGATGCTCATTATGGCCTCGGAGGACATTGGGAATGCCAACCCGACGGCGATGATTATGGCTAATGCCTGCATGCAGGCTGTGAATGTCATCGGCTACCCTGAATGCCGCATTATACTTTCCCAGACGGCGGTATACCTGGCCACGTCGCCTAAAAGCAATGCGAGCTACATGGCAATCGGCGAGGCGATCGAGGCCGCTACGCGCACCGCACATCTTCCCGTGCCCCTGCACCTGCGTAATGCGCCCACGAAGCTGATGAAACAGATCGGCTACGGAAAAGACTACAAATATTCACACGATTTTGAAGGAAACTTCGCGAAACAGGATTTCCTACCGGATGAGTTGAAGGGTACCAAATTCTTCGAGCCGGGCAGGAATGCGCGGGAAGAGGAGATCAGGAAAAAGCTGCAATACTGGTGGGGTGACTGGTACGGCTATTGACCATCGCCCCGCTTACGCTTCTCTTCGAACTTCTCAAAGGAAAAGTCGGGCATTGCATCAGGTGCGGAAACCTCGGGAGCCGGATGCTCACCTGCGCCAGGTGCAGAAAGATCGTCTTTGAACTTTGCAGCGAGCTTCCGAAGATTATCCTCGGTTTCCATCCGCTGAACATAGGCGGCAAGCGGTTCCTCTCCCGCCCTCCCGGTGGTATCCTCGGAATCGATCGGATCGATGTGTGGTAGTTCCATATGTTGAGTGTAAATGAATATCGACCGGCTGATGTACAGGCTAGTTGAACAATGCGGCTGCAAAGGAGTAAACTTTCCTGAACATTGCAAGCAAACGCAGAACAAATTGAACCTAATACCATTAAATTGCTGAAAATGACGAACCAGCCTCATATGATCCCCGAAAGCATTTCCCTTATTGAAAGACAACTGCTGATTAATCAATGCAAAATCCTCTCTGCTATTGGAAACGAAGACGAACGCGAGTTATACGAAAAGCGGATTGAAATACTCGAAAAGGGCTATACCGGCCTGTATCCGAAGGTATTCAACAACTTGTACGAAGAGGTCCCGCTGAGTGTCTACAACGAAATCTCCGACATTATGAAAATGTACAGCCGCATCAACGACTCCATTCGCTTGTTGCCGGAAACAGATAAAGAATCACTCGATCTCGCATCGTTGGAATTCGAAGGATTCGACCAGGATAGCGGCATGCATTACTATATGATGTCTTATCTCGTCGACCGTATGGATGAGCATGGCGAGTATAAGGGCCGTGAATTGAAGTCACATAAAAGCAATTCACTGATCAAATACAATCGTATGCTTTCGGTGTATTTCAACTATGAAAAGGCGGAAAAGCAACGCTATTCGGTATCGGATTTGCAAAACTTTATCGACCAGGTCAAAGCGATAGTACTTGATAATCAGGCGTGATATGTAGCTGCAAACCGTTCACTAAGTAGGTGGCACTCAACGGCTCCAAAAAATATTATTTCGTAAACAAAAAACAATGTTTTGAATAAAGAAATCATTAAGTTTGTATCGAAAACCCCTCAAAAGGTTTTCAATAACGTTGAGTAAAATTGGACATCCCGGTTACTTTGTAATTGGGATGTTTTTTATACCCCAGCCTTAATGTAGCTGCATTTTACGAAGCCGGTTGGCATTGCGTTTGAGAAACAAACGGTCGCTCAGGGAATAATGAGTATGGGCGCTTCGCTTTTTCAATTCAACGACCAGCCAGAACCCACCTGCTGCCGCGCCCGCAATGGTGATCATTGCCAGCATCGGTCCCAAATTGTATAGATTTTGAAGTAACTGTGCCATGGTATACGCTGTTAGTCAGGTTTAGCAGATAAACCTAAATAATCGTACCAACCCGTTTTCACCACAGGCTTACAATCTCGCACTAACCACTTTTACGTCACAACCCACCACGGAATTGTTGACATAACCAACACTAAGCCCTGATACTTTTGCTGATTTTTTTGCAGGAACCGGCGTTTTGATGGTGATAACCTTGGACGTCACCACAGCCTGCACATCATTAAGGTATTTGAACTCCACTTCTACACTTTTTACCGACGAGGCAGATGTATTTTCAATCACCATATTGTGGATCGCGAGCCCACCCACCTGGTGCCATTCGTTGTTTGTGATGTGTATTTGAGCCGCCAGCTCCTCCTCCCCACCGATGCCCGTATGCAACGAATCACCGGAGGTCAGCACTTTTGTCTCGGTCTTAACCTGTTCCTTCGGTTTAAGGAAGTCGAGTTGCTTGTAATAGTAAAGAATATAAATAAACGCACAAACCGGGATAATCGCGCTGGCCCATTTTAACACCGGAATCAGGACCTTTTTGAACTTGCTCTTTTTACCTCTTTTGCTGGGCATATTAACTAACGTTGATAATCGGGGATACTTCAAAGCTCAAATATACCGCTCTGCCGTTTCAAAAAAAGTAGTAGTCCTCCCCTTTTTGGAATCCGGCGTATAAAAAACAAACCGCTGACTCGGCGCCAGCGGTTTGTTTGTGTATCGTGTGAGACAGGACAATTACTGTCTTACAAATTTCTGTGAGCTTACGGTGCCATCGATATGTGTCACCTGTACTACATATGCGCCAGCTACAAGATTCCGCGCATTTAGGCCTGAAAGCAATGCGTTGGAAGCTTCGAACACAACCTTTCCAGCAGCATTGACCACTTTCACCTGGCTTACTTTGCTCCAATCCCCAACATTGAACGTCAGGTTTTGTGACGCGCTTACAGGGTTAGGATAAACCAGAGCGATACCCTCGAAATTCAAATGCTCGATGTGGCTATACGCGAATGTCTCGTCGCGGTCAACCATTTTCAAACGGTAATAGTTATCGCCTCTCAAAGGAGCTGCATCCGCGAAAGAATAATATTGATTCACCTTGCTTTCTTTGTGTGAGGACAAAGAACCAATTTTTACCCAGTTCTTACCATTTTGGCTGCGTTCGATATCGAAACGATCGCTGTTGGTTTCCTCAGAAGTAGTCCACGACAATGCAGCAGTCTGGCCTTCGGACAGGGCCTTGAAGCTAACCAGTGTTACTGGCAGAGCCTTTTCGATAACAAGCCGGAAGACAGTGGTATCGGTCTGTCCGAAATTATTGGTAGTCTCGATATCGAAATCGTAAGTTCCATCCTGACCCGAAGCTGGTGTACCCGACAATGTACCATTGGGACTCAAGGTAATAGTGTTGGGTAGTGATCCCGCCAATACACGAGCGTTTTGCGCAACTCCGGACAATGCAAAAGTATAGTCTGCTGGAATGCCGCAGTTCAGGCTAAATCCTGGCTGACCATTTCCAGCGACCGCAGCAGTAATATTAACATTTAACGGATCACCCACTCTCGCTGCCGGAAGCACACCGCCTGTCATGACAACCGGAGGACGAGAGCTCAGTTCGTGAATTCTCAAACCGGTGAACAGATTGGCATTCAAAATAGTCACGGACGTTACTTTGATTCGATCGTAAGCACCGCCCGGTACAAATCTCACTGTTGCCAGCCCGTCATTGCCAAAAAGTGTCAGCAGATCCAGATCAACGAGCAGATTCTCGGCAGTTTGTGGAGCGCCTACTGCTGTTTCGCCCAGGTAAGCCTGGAAAGTGATGTTTTCTAAAACGCCAAGATTGAGCAATGCTGCGGGTTTGGAGATTGTAGTCACAACTTCATTAGTTCCCGGAGAAGTTTTACCCAGAAATACGGTTTGCGAAACCGTTGACGCTACGGCGACCGCTCCGTTCTGAAGCAACGAAAAGTTACCTGCACTTACGTCACCGTCAATTGCACGTTCAGGGTTCTGCAATGCGTCCGTCAACGTCAGCGCAATGCCTGCCGCATGCGGATTCACACCCGCGAAAGCAAATGAAGCCGCATCACATGGCCCAAGTACGAGGTTCTCATAGTTTGCCGCATAATCCACCGTCATAGTGATGCGACCCAGAGCTACCCCTAACAGCTGACTTGTTGAATTATCAAAATTTAATCCCACTGTCACGCTGGTATAAGCATTTGTAGGAGTAATAGCAATAAACAAATCGCCTGCTGCACTACGCACCAGTTCCTGCGTGGTCGCACCTCCATTTGAAGACACTGAAATAGTTTGGTTTTCCAACAATCCCAGCGCGTTGAGCAGCGAGCTCAAATCCAGGTTCAAACCGGTTTGCGTCAGGCTATTAATACGTACGTAAGTCGTTTTGCCCGCCGGAACTGACGAACCAAAATTCAGTACCAATGCCGCATCACTGGAGTGCGTTATACTTACACCCGGCAATACGTTCACAACAAGGCCCGAAGCAGATATTGTCGCCACCTGACTATCGGATGCGCCGATAGCATTGTCCTTGTCGTTAACATAAGATGTAGCGAGCGCTTCCGAATTCACTACCGTGCTGGTAGAAGCAACATATTCTTGTGCAAATGCTCCTTGCGCCGCGAAAGAAAGCAAAAATACGCCTGCTCTCCAACGGGACGGACTCGATACTAATTTCTTAGCTAAATGGCCGATAGAACTTTTCATAGTGATAGAAATTTAGAATAGAAACAAACCGTTATGTGACAAAATCAAATACCTGAAATTCAATTC
>DATMSL010000469.1:0-20332 GCA_035565435.1 Dyadobacter sp.
CCGCAAGTGAAGAATACCAGTACTTTCCGGCTATCAAAGATTTTCAGCAATATCAATCCCAGAAAACACCCGATGGTGAGCAGACCCCAGAAATAGGAAATAACCGAAGCGCCGGTCGTGGCCGGATCCACTTCGTGGTAGGTCTGCAGAAACTGCGAAATCCAGTTGGCAATGCCCTGCTCGGTACCCACGTAGGCAAATATTCCCAGGAAGAACAGCCACACCAGCTTGTTCGCCGCCAGTTCGCCGAACGATTTACCCACATCGATCCGCTCATCTTCCAGCAGTTCCACTTTCGGGAATTTTACTAAAGCGATGACTACGACCATCGCCAGTGCAATCACCGCGAAAACCCAGTACAGCGAAACCCATTTCAGGTTCTCGGGCACCAGGCCATTTAGTATATCAATGAAAAAGCCGGAATTCCCCGAATATCCATTCCGGGAATGCACATTCAATACCAGATAACTATAAAGCAACGGACTCAGAAACGACGCCGCGCCGAAAAAAAGCTGGGCCAGCACCGAATAAAATGCGAACTTCTCCTCCCCGCCCGAAACCCGCAGCAGTGGGTTAATCACTACCTGCAAAATGGCCATTCCAATTCCAATAAGGAACAAGGAGAACAATGCTATGAAGAAACTAGGGACCAATGCAAAGAGTAATGCTCCGCCGAATGCTAACAGGAATGCCCCGATCAGCATTACTTTCTCGCCAAACTTCTCCACCATTAACCCCGCCGGAATCGACATCACCCCGTAAGCAACAAAGAATGCAAACGGCAGGAAACCCGCCAGACCAATGCTGAGATCGAAACTTTTGACGATATCAGGAATGATCGGACCGAGGATGTTGGTCAGGAAGGAAATGACGAAAAAGATCAGGAAGATCAGTACTACGATGAAAATGTTCCTTTGCATGAGGGCCGCGCGTGGTTTGGTAGCCTAATTTAAATCTAAAACTGCATTACATCAATCGTCGAGCAGTGCCGCAGCGCCCAGCAATGCAATATTTTCGTTTTCGGATAGCAGTAGTGTGAGCTTTTTCAAAGACTCAGGATAAGCAAAGTCCTGAATGCTTTCCAGCATGCTATCCTGAAAAAACCGGTTGGCCTTAGCAATAGACCCGCCCATGACAATCGCCTCGGGGTCGTAGGTATACATGATCGCCTTGATCACCGCGCCCAAATGTACCCCGAATTCTTCCCAGACTTCAATCGCCTCTTTGCTGCCTTTCAATGCTGCCTCGTGTGCGGCAAATGCGTCGATACCCAGGGAATCTTCGAAAAACCGGCTGCATACATAGTTTTCTAATATCGAATCCTTGTAAGGCAGCATGCCAATCTCCCCTGCCCCGCAGTTCTTTCCCGCGTACAAATGGTTATCGATGATGATGCCCGAGCCCAGGCCTGTACCTATCGCCATCCCGATCACCGACTGGAACTTCCGTGCGAGTCCGAAACGGTGCTCGCCGAGTATGAAGCAGTTCACATCATTATTCACCGAAACCGGTAGATTGAACTCCTTTTCCACAATGTCGCGCAATGCAACCTTTTCCCACGAAGGGATATTCATGACATTATAAACAATGCCCTTGTTCACGTCCACGACCGAAGGCACCCCTATGCCTATTCCTTTTACGGGATAGGCCGTCAGCGGACGGATCACGTCCATCAGTTGGTCGAGCGTTGCCGACAACGAATGTTTGTTGGCCAGTAATGTCTGATTTTGCCGGGTAATATGGCCACCCGACTCGATGCCGGCACGAATGTTCGTGCCGCCGAGATCTACACCAATGTTCATCGACGGTGAGGAGTTGAGCTGTAAGCTGCGTTAAACGATCAGTTCGGTCAACGGGCTGTTACTACGCTGCTGCGGCTCGATCGTCCGGCCAGATCGAAGCTTTTCAGCGTAACAGTACCCGACACTTTCACAGGGTTTTCGTAAAGTTGTGAAGTCTCGGTAGGCTCGGAACCGTCGGTCGTGTAGCGGATTGCCAGTCCCGGCAATTCCACATTCGCTTTCAGCATTCCGTTTTCTATGATCGCGCCCGGTTGAGGCAGGCGGTAGTTATAGCCCCCGTTGATATACTTTAGTCTCGGGAGATGCTTTTGGGCTATCGAATTTGCAAAAATATTCCAGCCCTCGGCCATCATCGCCTTTCTGGCGGCATCGTCGGCAACGTTTTCCCACTTTCTTTCGGCCGCCCAGGCACTTTCGGAAAAGCCCAAAAGTTTAGGCAGGATGGAATATTCCATCATATCACGGCCTTTGATCGTCTCGCTCCAAAGCTGCGCCTCCACGCCATAAACGTTCTTGCGTGCCTCGGGCTTCATGAGCTGCTTGCCGACAAACTCTTCCTTCATTGGCTTGCCCATAGCAGTTTCCTCAGTGGTACGGAACATATTGAACGGTGCAAAGGCCCAGTTGTCGCGCGTGTCCACAAAACCACCCCAATACAATCCAGGCTCCTTGGGATCGTTGTTGTACGACATGTCGAAATAGAAGTTGGTCACATTACAAAGCACCACCGGATAACCTGCATTAGCCAGACGATTACCTAAGTCCACATCATACACGTTGTTCCAAACGTAGGGATACACCTGGCGCCCCACAAACTCCGGATTGGCGAGATAAGCGCCGGTTTCCGTTTTGTTCAATGCCACTTCTTCCCAGCCATGCACTTTCAGGTTGCGTTTTTCGAGCATAGGCAGGAGTTTTCTGAAAAAGTAAGTTTGCAGATAGCGCGGTCCTTTCACCTCGGGATGTTCCTGCAACAACTTGGCGGCCTTCGGCGATTTCGTCCACACGCCATCCGCCACTTCATCGCCGCCGGTATGGAAAGTATCCATTTTCAAGCCTGCCTGCTCGTACAGTTTCGCGATTTCATCCACCACTTTCACAAAGAAATTGTAAGTCGATTCACGCGCCACGCTCACGACATTGTTCTTGTAACCTTGTGCCGAAATGTAAACTGATTTGTCGTCCGGGTCGATCAGACGGTACTCATTCGCTTCTTTCTCTTTGCCCTCCTTCATCAACCGCTCATACCGCGCTTCCATCGACTTGATAGCCGCCAGCGCGTGACCGGGGAAGTTCAGCTCAGGGATAATCTTAATGTGCCGCTCGTGGGCATATTTGAGTATTTCAATAAAATCGGCCTTGGTATAGTAGCCGCTTCCATGCTTGCCTTTCTCATTGGCAACTGGTCCCGAGCCATAACCCGGGTGCAAAGCGTTCGCATTCATGCCCGACGTGTGCTGGCGTTGCGCGCCTATCTGCGTGAGCTCGGGCAACCCGTCGATTTCGATCCGCCATCCCTCGTCCTCGGTGGTATAGAGCAGCAAATGATTTACCTTATAAGACGAAAGCAGGTCGATAATGCGCTTCACCGATTCCTTTGTCTGGAAGTTACGCGCCACATCCAGATGCAAGCTTCGGAACTCGAACCGAGGCGCGTCCTGTACCTGCACGAATGCAAAACCCATCGAAGCGACAGGCTTCTGATAAGCGTCCGTCGGCGCGAGCTGCAAAAGGCTTTGAACGCCGTAGAATACTCCGGCGGCATCGCTACCCTCGATCGTAATGCCTGTTTGACCAATATTCAGATTATATGCTTCACTGGAAACGCCGTTCACCGTGACCTTGCCTGTTTTTAAAACAATGGCGGCTTCTTCCGAAGAACCTTTGTTAGGTAGGCCCACCTGGATCGGCAAGTCGGTGCCGGTGAGCGTTTTCAATTTGCTGATCAGGTATTTGGCCTCGTTTTCGAGTCCTTCCTGATAAAATACATTTGTTTTGCCGGTCAATGTGAACGTGCCTGCGCCCGGAACGAGTTTCACCGGACTAGGGATGATTTTCAACAGCTGACCCTCGCTCAGCTTGGTAAATGCGGTGTTGGCTTTATAACGCGTTTCGGCGGTCGGTACCTCTTTCAAATCCATTTTGCCCCGCAGGATCTGCTCTTTTGTAGTAAATGGCTCGATCGTATAATCTACCACCTCGACGATATCCTTTTCTTTTCCTTCATGGTCATAAAACACGAAGTACAAACCCAGCGGCGCATCCGTTTCCTTCACCACTCCCTCGGTACCCGTATAATGGATCACCACCGAATCGCCCGGCGCGAGCTTGAAATCCTTCGCAGCTACCATTTGGTACCAGTCGCCATTGATATGCTCAACGACAGCCGGCTCCGGTGTTTTGTTCGATTGGATCGGCCTGGGCGACATGTTCCAGAACAGCTTCCAGTTGGAGGCGTCCAATGTGAAATCGCTGCCGTTCTTAATCGTAAACTGTGCCTCAAACCTCCCTTGCGGTTCGATAAAATTGCTGACGAGCTTCCATGAAACTGCGATCTTTTCGGCCTGTTCTCTGGATACGTTGCCCGATTTGTTGCAGCTCGCCAACACCAGCATACCAAACAGGACAAGCGAAAGCGGGAGTAATTTCTTCATAGGGTCAAAAAGGCTGGGGATGATTTTTCCGGTGTTAGGAATACAACTACCTAATTACTGACAATTGCGCAAAATATACTAGTGAAGGGTGCAAAAAGCGTCGGGAATAGCCCTTTAGTACGCCACCTCCGTACATAACCCTATAAACGGCTGCTATGGAAAACCCTTCGGGCTCACTGTCGAGATTACTTTCGCTAGATGCGATGCGTGGTTTTACCATTGCAGCGATGATCATGGTTAATTTTCCCGGGCATGAGGATTTTGTGTTCCCTACGCTCCGGCATACCCGATGGAACGGGCTGACATTTACAGACCTCATTGCACCTACCTTTCTTTTTATCGTCGGTGTTTCCATTGCATTGGCCTATTCCAAAAAACGCGATGCGCCGAAGGGTGGATTGTACCGCAAGATCATCATCCGCTCGCTGAAAATATTTGCCGTGGGTATGTTCCTCAACATGCTGCCCGATTTCAACTTTTCCGACCTGCGCTATACCGGCACGCTCCACCGCATCGCGATCGTGTTCCTCGTGTGCGCGATCCTTTTCTTAAATACCAGTTGGAAACAACAACTCGGTCTGGCCGTTACGATTCTTCTGGCCTACTGGGTCGCATTGACCACCATCCCCACGCCCGGCATCGGCAAGGTAATGCTCGAACCCGGTGTAAACCTGGCCGCCTGGGTCGACCAGCAATATTTGCCCGGCAAAATGTGGCAGGGCAACTGGGACCCGGAAGGAATTTTGAGCACATTTCCGTCCATCGCGACTACCATTACCGGCATGCTAGCAGGCCAATTGATGCTTCTGCCGCTGCCTCCTAACGAGAAAAGCAATTACCTGCTGACCGCCGGCTTCGCCACTGCCGCATTGGGCTATTTCTGGAACCTGATTTTTCCTACCAATGAAAACCTCTGGACGAGCTCCTTTGTGCTGGTCACCTCCGGCTTTGCTTCCATGCTGCTCGGTGCATTGTATTTCCTGATCGACATCCGCGGAGGCAGGCGGGGCATTACACCCGGTGTCATTTTCGGGGCTAATGCAATCGCCGCTTATGTTCTGGCCGATATTCTTGCATTGCTATTTTACATTATGCCTGCCGGTGGCGATACTTTGAACCACCATGCCGTGGCCGCGCTGTCGCAAACAGGAATGGACCCGCGCATGGCCAGTATGCTTTACGCGCTCTTTTTTGTGTGTCTCAATTTCATCCCGGCTTACCTTCTTTATAAAAAACGGATTTTCATTAAGCTCTAACCCATGTCTTACCGAACATCTCTCCAGTTCCTTATCCTTCTGACCGTCGTCCTCCGGACCAGTACCGCCTTTTCGCAATCCATTGATTTATCCAAAAGCCAGATTTTCAGCCCGAGCGACAAGGCTACCTTGCTCCGGAGCATTGAAGTTCTGCAAAATGAGGTGGAAAAGCGGACGGGTATTAAACTACCTGTTGCGAAAAAGCTTCCTAAAACGACTAATGTGATCCTGATCGCCTTGGAGAGTGAACTGAGCAAGTTGCCGGAGCCATACAGAAGCGCCGTGGCCGCATTACCCGAAACGACAGGCGAAGGTTTTAAACTCGTAGCAGGACCTTCGAATACAGTTGTTATAGCAGGAAAAGATGCACGTGGAATATTGTACGGCGTCGGACGGTTCCTGCGGAAAGCGGAAATGACGGCCGGCAAATTGCAGGTCGATCCACGGATGGCGATCAGCACCAGCCCGCGGTACCCGATGCGCGGCCACCAGCTCGGTTACCGCCCCAAAACGAATGCCTATGATGCATTCACCGTCGCGGGTTTCGATCAATATATCCGCGAACTGGCGTTGTTTGGCGCTAACACCATCGAAATTCTCCCTCCGCGGACGGACGACGACGCTACCAGTCTCCATATGAAAATACCCGCGGCGCAAATGATCGTCGAGCAGTCGCGCATTTGTAAATCGTATGGGCTCGACGTCTCGATCTGGTATCCGAACATGGGTAAAAACTATGTCCACCCCGACTCCATTGCAAAGGAGCTCGCCGAGCGCGACCAGGTATTCGCGAGCTTACCGAAGCTCGATGGCGTGTTTGTACCGGCAGGCGATCCGGGCGAGTTGGAGCCGGACGTACTTTTCGCGTGGCTGGAAAAAGAGGCGACTCTATTACAGAAACACCATCCAAAAGCCAAAATCTGGGTTTCGCCCCAGGTCTTCCGTCCTACCCAGAAATGGTTCGATGCGTTTTTCAGCCACGCTAACAAGGAATATCCGTGGTTCGGTGGCGTGGTGTTCGGTCCATGGGTAAAGATTCCGGTGCAGAAGATCAGGGAGATGCTCAAGCCGTCGATCCCGATCCGGCATTATCCCGACATCACCCATAACTATTCGGCGCAATATCCGGTGCCGCATTGGGACCTCGCGTGGGCGATGACGCTCGGACGCGAAAGCATCAATCCACGTCCGTTTGATGAAAAGACGATCCACAATGCATTGGACCAATATGGGATCGGCAGCGTGAGCTACTCTGAAGGTACTAATGACGATGTCAACAAGTTTGTGTGGAGCGATCAGGATTGGGACCCGGAAATGCCGGTTATCGAAACCTTACGCGATTATTCCAGGCTCTTTTTCGGCCCTGAATTCAAAGAAGCAGGCGCGCAGGCGATCGTCGACCTTGAAAAGAACTGGCGCGGCGAGGTCGTCGACAATGACGGGATCGGCATTACTCTCCGCCAATGGCAGTCGATGGAAAAGAATGCACCTTTAAAATTACTGCAAAACCCGAGGTTCCAGATGGGGCTGATCCGGGCCTATTTCGACGATTATACCCGCCAGCGACTCATTTACGAGCTAGAACTGGAACAGCAAGCGCGACGCGCGCTGGCGTCGGCCGGCAAGTCCGGGGCGGTAAAAGCGATGCGCAACGCAGAGAGCCTGCTGGAAAAGGCCTGGAAAGAACGCATTCTCCCGGATCATCAGCAAAGATGCTACGATCTGGCCGATTCATTATTCAAGAGCATCGGCGCGCAGCTGACCATGAAAAAACACGGCGCCATGTCGGGCCGCGGTAATTTTGTGGATCTGATCAACATGCCGCTGAACGATGCACCCTATTTATTGGATCAATTCAAAAGGATTGAAAAGCTGTCCAGCGAATCCGAAATGTTGCGGGAAATCGATCAGTTATTGCATCGCACAGATCCGGGCCCGGGCGGGTTTTACGACCATTTCGGCGACCCTGAGAGCTGGTACCGCGTTGTACCGGCCTTATCCTGGGAAGACGATCCGGGTAGTTTACAATCGCCGCGGATCGGTTTTGGTGTCGGTTTGGTAGGAGAAGAATGGGTGGACGAAATTCAGGCAACCGGTTTCAAAGGGCAGGTGACCCCGCGTGCCTGGATGAAACAAGCCAAAACGCTCTACGATCAGCCGTTGCAAATCCGTTACGACAATCTCGATCCGGACGCAACGTACCGCATCCGCATTTCGTATACGGGACGCTTCCGCTCGCGCATGCGCATGACCACCGACGACGGCCAGACGATCCACGATTTTATACAGACCGGCGAGCAGCCCACATTCGAATTCAATGTACCTAAGGCGGCTACTGCCGACGGCAAAGTTATTTTTGAATGGACTTGCGGCGAAGGCGAGCGTGGCTCGCAAGTGACGGAGATATGGCTGATGAAACAATAACTGAGATATCACAATGGAATCTACATTACTCGAAAAACTGAAAAATGGCGGCAATGTATACGGCACCTGCATTACCTCCACCGGCCCGATGTGGCCAGCGGCTGTGAAGAAAACGGGTGTCGACTTCGTGTTCATCGATACCGAGCACATTCCCTTAGGCAGAACGGAAATGGCTACATTATGTCAGCAATTCCGGCACCTGGGCATTACACCCATTGTGCGCATTCCGTGCCCGGATCCCTACCTTGCCTGCCAGGCCATCGACGCCGGTGCAAAAGGCATTGTTGCCCCCTACCTCGAATCCGTGGAGCAGGTAACGGAGCTGGTGGGTGCCACCAAATACCGGCCACTGAAAGGCGAGGTTTTGCAGAATTATCTGAGCGGAGCCGTGCCCATGCCCGACCATATGCGGGATTATGTGGAGAAATACAATGCCGGAAATATCTGCATTGCCAATATTGAAAGCGTGCCCGCGATGGATAACCTGGATGCATTACTATCGGTGCCGGGACTGGACGCCGTTTTCATTGGCCCGCATGATTTGTCCGTCAGCCTTGGATTACCGGAACAATATGACCATCCGGAGTTTGAAAAAGCCGTTTCCTACATCATCCGCACCACACGTGCCAAAGGGTTGGCCATCGGTATCCACTTCTCGCTGGAACCCGAAAGGCAGATTCAATGGATGAAGGAAGGAGCGAATATCGTCGTGCACAGCTTCGATGTAGCACTTTTCGTGCAAAAACTGAATGCGGATTTTGATAAAATAAAAAGGGCGGCCGGCGATCCGGCGGCCGGCGATCCGGCGGCCGGCGACGATGTTCCGACTGCTCGACTTGATACTTCAATGGTAGTTTAAAACCTATTTGCCTTGCCACATCATCAGTCCTTCGATCAGCGCTGTAAGCTGTTCGAAGGGCATGTTGGGTGTGAGGTACGCGTGCGGGCCCATAGGGTCGTCCTGCCAGCTGTTATTCCCGCCGTCGACGATGATCCTTCCCCGTTTTACACCAAAATAGGGCTGAATTCCCCGAATGGCTACCAACACGGCCGTCTGGTCCCAGCTCATCCGGCCGTCCGCGTCGCCTTTGGACAATGGCATTGCCATCGCAAAAACATCTTTCACAGGGCTTTTCAGATTTTCATTAGCGATTACCCGCTTACCGGTTTTGATTTCTTTTCCAATTTCAAAACCGCTGAAAAGGATTTCGGTAGGCCATTCGGCAAAGACTTTGGCCGACGCCACCGAATCTACCAACACATTATATTCACGGCCTTTCGGAAACCCTCCCGCCATCGACACGAGTTGCCTAACCTTTTTGCGAACGAGGTTAGTACCCGATAACTGTGAACTCGCATCTGGTCCCGAATCCAGCAAATCGGCCAGATTGGTGAGAAAGCCAACCGTAACAATGGTAACACTTTGGTCGGGTTGCTTGGCGAGTATTTTCCGATAAGTTTCCACCGCGTCCGGCGCATCCGAAGTTTTAGCGATTTTATGCGGGTATTTCTCAACCAGCATTTCCGGCCATTTTTGTGTGGCTCCGAAACTCGCCCCTTTTCCCTTGGGCGCACCGGTAGGTAATTCGGGACGGCCGAAATAGGTATTAAGGATTTCAATTGTAGGTACTACCAATTCATTTTTATTGGAAGAAATCACTGCCAGCGGCTTTACCTCACCCTTGTCGGCCAATGCGTGCATGACGGCCATTGCGCCTACATCGTCGTAATCCGGGCCGATATCGGTGTCGAGGATCAGCGAATTGGCCGATCTTCCGGTTTGAGCATAAGAATTAGGGAGTGTGAAGAGACAGAGGATCAGTAAAATTTTGTTCATGACATTCATAAAAATGCGGTCTGTTGTAAAGCTATTCGCTTTTACCTGCCGATATGCTGCATCGGGAGGGTTTTTTCAACGATAGCAGAGGTTACATCAGTTTTTCAACACCTGGAATGCCTGTTTTGTTTCGCCATTCACCACTTCCAGTACATATATTCCCTCCCCAAACTCGCGACCGGAGAGGTCAACCTTGCGTTTGTGTGCCGGGTCCAATGCTTCGCCACCGAGTTGCTTCAAAATTCGCCCGTGCAGGTCATACACATTCACGGACACCGAACGACTTGCAGGAACATCGTCGCCGAGGTAGAAAACCCCTTTTGAAGGATTGGGATAAACCGACCACTCGGATTGCGCTTCGAAAGCGACGGGCCGTACGCGGGAATATTGATACGTGCTGTCGATATCCATCATTTTTAGCCTGTAATACAAATTCCCCCACTTGCCTGGCAACTGATCGACATATTCGTATTTCCGGCCGCTTTTCAAATTACCTTCCCCGGAAACCTGCGCCAGCCGCACGAATTTTCCCTGCCGGTAAGCCTCGTCGCCGGTGGCCACCTCGATGTCGAAATGATCGAAATTTTCTTCGGAAGCAGTTTCCCATTCCAGAATCACGTCTTTCGATTGCCGGTCATCCTGCTTTTTCCGGGCATTGAAACTCACCAACTCCACAGGCAATGCGCCCGGATTTCCTACGAATGCTTTCGAAAACCAAAACTCTGAAAAGGATTTCAATTTCATTTCAACATAATATCCTTTGTCATAAGGGACAATCGCTACTTCTCCTGCCGGGTGAAACGACCAACCGCCCTCGGTGCTGTTGGATAGCAAGCCATCCTCTTTCGCAGGGTTTGATGCGTTCCGATATTTCGAGATGCCGAGTTCAAAAGGGTTCCCGGGTTTACCGCAAGTGCCGCAGCCTGTTGCGTTGATCAACGCCTCACTCTCGGTTTCGAGGAAGTAGAACCGGACAGTTGCCAGGTTCGCAAGGTCGCCATTAGCAGGTTTTACAGTAAAATTTCTGTCGAGATAATACTGGCCATTGCCATTTCTGACCCCTACTGTGTTCAGATACGACTGAACCTCGGTACTACCCATATTTTGCCCATTGGCGTTAATGGACGCTATTAATTTCCCGTTGCTTGTAAAATTCACCCAACCGGAACCGGATACCTGTTGCGTTGCCACACCGCCGGTGTTGTCGAGTATCGGTGAAATCTTATCGAAAATGTGGATATCGTCCAGGGCTATTCCTTCGCGATGCGTGAAACCATCGGAGATCAGCACAAAACGTAATTTGAGGTTTGTAAAGCCGGTGGGCAAGGCCATGCTTGCCACGTGCCAGCGCAGGTAATCCTGCATAGCCCAGGCACCGTTACCCGAATAAGTTTTGTTGTACCAGTTAGTGCCCTGCCCCACAGCTCCCAGGCGCGTCCACGGACCGCCATTTCCGGAATATTCGATATACACATAATCGCAGGGAGTAGGCTCGCACACTTCCAGGTCGACTGCCGTGCTGAAACTCAGCGTAGGCGATGTCAGACTGCTTACATTGAAGCAAGGAGAGTACAAATAGGACTCTTCTTTGTCGTTATATCCTCCGGCAAGGTTGGTTTTCCATACCTTCGTCCCGCTGGCCGCTTTGTTCAAGGCAGTGGATGTAGGCGTACCCCATTTCCAGGAGCTATTCGTTCCTTTGGCACTCCAGAAGCCGTCACCGTTTTCAAAATTTTCAAGATAGGGAAATGAGCTCAGTACCGGAGCATTGAAAACTTTGACAGCCAGTGTATCATTGTCACGGAAACTGTCCGTCGCCAATTCCGACCAGGCTTTGAGATTTAATGCCCCAACTGCCGAAAGATCGGCCTTGGGGCCGAATGTGAAATCGATGGTCGTACGTTTGGCAAGCGATGTGATCGTATCGCGGAGTATTGTTCCGTTCGGCAGCGACAGTGCAATCGGCAGGTCAGCAATGTCCCGCGCGGAGCTGTTCCGGATACGGATAGCAATTGTTTCCGCATTGCTCAACCCGCAGCTTTCCGTAGGTGGTGCGAGTAATGCCAGCATTTGAATATCGTCGATCACCGAAACAATTCGGATATCATCAAAAGAATAGCCCGCCCCATTGCTGTAATCTGAAGTAATCATCTTCCCCCATTGTCCCCAGCGGACCTGGAAGCTTGACGAGAAGTTTTCCGCGTTTGCAGAAAGCAATGCACTTATTTCGAGAGGCATTGTTGTCTTATACCCCTGGGTTGTAAGGTTCTGATTCGCAAACAGGTCATAGGCCTCGACCCAGGCGTCGGTGTCCTTACCTCTTATCCATACTTTATTGTTGCTGTTTGTCTTCTGGCCGTGATTTTTATAGGAAAATATCAACCGTAAATCATCCGTGTTGATGTTGTATCCCGCCAGATTGAAAGTGCCGGTCAGGTAGCTCGTGTTACCCGCCGAATAGGCCCGGTTCGCATCTAGCGTCAGCGCTTTCTGACCGGATGCCGCAAAGCCTGTATTAATGAAAGTCCGGATCCTTCCAGCATCGGTATCAGCGCTGAAATCGTACCGTCCGTCCCCCGTAAGCCCCATTTGAGCGACGGTTACATTCTGAGCTGGGAGGTTTTCCATGTCATCACTGAATGGCAATGTCAGCTGGTCGTTGGGCAGCTGTCGAAAAAGCTTCACCAGCGTGTCGTTCGCTGAGACATTATCCGAGTTGCTATGGATAAATGCCTTGAAATTGTAATCTCCGGGGCTGGCTAAATTGGCTCCCACCGCGAAGGTATGGTCATAGGTCTTGCCCTTTTCGATAAAAGGAGTAATCGTTTCAACCGGTACCGCCACGCCATTGAGCTCATATCCTACATCCAACGAACCGTTGAAATCCACATCATCGAGATTTTTGATCCTCATTTTGACAAAAACCGCCCCGCTTAGTTCCGTCGAAGTATTTTTCCTTCCCGACGACGCCGGCGTAACTATTGATTCGATTTTGAGGTCGTTGTCCGAAATATTGCCCGCACAGGTTCCGGTATCCGGTTTACGTGAAATCGCAAGCGCCCTGCGCCCGGGCTGCCCATTCACGCGCGCGCGTACAGAAACATAGTAAGTTGAATCTTTCACCAGTCCGCCCAAAGCATAACTAGTGCCGGTGGTTGTGGCCACCATAACCATTTCTTTTCCTTTCAGCATCATTACTTCATAGTCATTTGCGCCTGTTACCGCCGTCCAGTCCAGCGAAATATACCCTTCGCATTGCAGGGCCGACAACGTGACACCTGGCACTCCGATCACCGTGAAAGGTTCGGAAATGCTCTGCGCACCAGTGCTGTTCTGGATCACCCGTACACGCACCTTGTCCGACCGCATTCCCACAGGCACGGCCCATGCAAGCTGGCTGGTGCCCGCTGCCACGGTAGAAATATTCGTCCATACACCACCATTATTACCGCTGTACTGTACTGTAAAAGTGCTGCCGCTATTGCCAAAGGCGTCCCACGAAATGTACATCGGGTCGCCGTCTTTCAGGCGCTCCCCGCCGATCGGGTTGGTAATGGTGAGGGAATTGGGTATGACATCGTAAACCACAAAATACTCCTGCGACGGCGACTGACCTACAGTGGTACCTTTAACCGAAACAGTATAGCTCCCCGCTGCTGGGTTGCTGATCACCACCTGCTCCATGTTGTTGCGGTTATCTATGCCCGTGGTTGCTACATTATTGACATTGGCGGCCGACGGATCCAGTATTCGTGGCAAGACGACGTTCGAGGCAGGGTTGGTTACCTGAAGATCGAGATTATGAACCAGGCTCTGCGATGCGAGTGTACTGCCTGCCGGGTCATTCCAATAGAGCATTACCTTAACCTGCGCGGTATTGTCCGGGACGTTGATAGAAAAGTTGTTGGTTGCCTGATTCGCAACCTGGCCCATGGTATAGCTCTGCGATTCGAGCATTTTGACCGAGCGAAGCAGGTTCAACCATCCATAGCCAAATCGGTAATCGGGGCCTTCGTTGCCTTTGTCGACCGCTCCGTTCACCAGCAGCGCCTTCATCAAACCATTCTTGGGATTCTGATTCCCGTTCAGCTGCCGGTATCTTTCATAGAGCATAGCGAGCCCTCCCGATACAGCCGGTGTGGCCATGCTCGTACCACTGCCGCTGCCATACAGGTTGACGGGAATGGTAGACACAATGCCATTTCCCTGCGCCGTAATCTCCGGCTTTAATCTGCCATCCTTAACAGGCCCCCGGCTCGAATTCGACATCAGCCCACCGGTCTCGCCGGTAGCACCGACGGTAATGACGTTTTTGGCCGTCTGATATCCTCCCAGGACTGTACCAAAACCCACCGCAAACGGTGCACAGGTAGTGCTACCGCTATTTCCGGCGGCAAAAACATGTTGCAGATAGGGCATTTCGAATGCCTGTTGATCCAGAATGTATGAATAGAGGTCATATGTTCCGTTTGTTTCGCAGGTAATTACATCCGATCCGTAGGAGTTGTTGGTGATCACCATGCCGAAATCCTGTACATATTGCGGCGAATAGGCCAGGATCGACGAATAACTTTGCGCTACGACGGTAGCTTTGGGCGCGTAGCCTGTGTAGCGTTCGTCCATAATGCCCGCGCCTGCCATCGTGCCCATTACGTGAAGCCCGTGCGAACCGGCTTCAATAGGCGCCCTGTTAATGATACGGGAACTGAAGTCGATATGCCGCAGGGGATTAGACTCGTCGCCGATCCCGACGACTACCCCCGCTCCCGACAAGTTTCTGTTTCCTGGCAATGCCGATTTCAGGACATTCGCCCGGCCGTTCGCTGTACTTTTATTATTCAGTTGTCGATCGGCCTGTGGTATTGCCTGAACATATTGCACAAATGGCTGCCCGGCAAGCGTTTTCAACTCCTTCACCGGCACCCTGACGGTTAGTATCTGGTAGTTTTTATATTGATCCGAAACCACTTCGTATTGCCGGCTTTGCAATGCGGCTTGTACCTCTTCGTAACTGAAAGATTTAGGATAGCTGATCCAAAGGTCGACAGTAGAAGGTCCGGCAAATGCATGCGATGGAACGTACCCGTTGGCAAGTCCTGGCTGCATTTTCTGCTCTGCGCTAAGTTCCACAATGGCCCTTCCGCTGGTTCTTGCCAACGCCCCCGGATTACTACCCGGGGCTATCGTTGCCGTGTAGGCGTAATTTGGTATATATTCAAGAAGTTCGATGCCCTCGCGCTTCAATTCCTGTCGCTCTTGTTCGGTAGGAATGTCGTCGAACTGGATCACTACCAGAGACTTCTGCCCGGTATTCGAAAGCCTGAATGCCGCGTTAGAGCGGCCGGATGCAGATGAAATATTCCGCTCGGGTAGAATTGAACCACTTTTGAGAAGGATTTGATAATCCTGGCGCTTCTGGCCTCTGACATGGCCCGTGAACAGGCTAGCTAGTAATAGTGTGTAGTAAAGATTTTTCCACTTCATAATTTTTGGTACAGATAAAGGATAGGTAATTCTACCTCATTTAGCCTAATAATGCAAATTAATTCGGCCATTGTTTAATATAAATTAACCTGTGCAGGAAACTGACTGAGACACAGCGCGATGATACCGTGCCAGCGTGCGAACCGTAAATCGTATACGCGAATTTAGAAGGCCTTGATTCTGCACGCATTTGTAATTAGCTGGTGGCTGGTATAACTTAGCAGGCCAAATTTTTATCGTTCATTCCACGCATCCTTATGAACTTATACGGCCTGATCGGATACCCGCTTACCCACTCTTTTTCAAAGCGATATTTCACGGACAAATTCCTCAGAGAGAAAATCAAAGAGAGCAGCTATGAGCTTTTTGAGATGAAATCCCTCGAAGAATTGCCCGAATTGCTGAAGAAGAAGCACGACTTGCGCGGATTGAATGTGACGATCCCATATAAGAAGGACGTGATCGCCTTCCTCGACGACCTCGACGATGCCTCGGCCGAGCGCATCGGAGCGGTGAATACGATCAAAATCTACGCTGACGGCAGCACGAAGGGTTTCAATACGGATTACTACGGTTTCCAGCAATCACTCGTAGAATGGTTTGATAAACGGGGGGAATCCTGCAAGTACATCAAGGCGTTGGTACTCGGCAACGGCGGTGCCGCCAAGGCGGTGCAGGTGGCATTGAAAGATCTTGAAATGGAGTATAAGCTCGTTTCCCGCCAAAAAAGCGACGACTGTATATCGTACGAAGGGCTCACCCAGGAAGTAATTGAAGACCATCGGCTGATCATCAATACAACCCCTTTGGGAACGTTCCCCAACACCGAAGAGTGCCCCATGATCCCTTATCAGTGGATTACGAGAAGCCATTACCTGTACGACCTCGTCTACAACCCGGCCGAAACGCTGTTTTTGAAAAAAGGCAACGAACAAGGCGCCGCTACGATGAACGGCCTGAAAATGCTTGAACTACAAGCGGAAAAAGCCTGGGAAATCTGGACGACCGAGGAAAATCTCTGGAGCGTTTAAATGCGATTGTAAAACGTCCACAAATCATCGCCGATTTGTTCCGAACCTTTGTACAAGCCTCTGGGAACCGGGGCAGCGACACCTTTGCCGATGGTGAGTGTCCCCTGGCAGCGCCGGATCTCGTCCCACAAGCCGCTTTCCAGGAATGCGTTGATCACCGCTGCGCCTCCTTCTACCAGAACGGATTGTATCTTACGCCGATGCAGACCTTCCAGCAGCTGCGCTATTTCATCGTGTTCCTTGTCAATTTTCAAATAGGCTGTCGACGGGAATGCGTAGCGCTCCGGATCGGCTGGAATTTCTGTCTCCCGGTTGTAGTTGACGATAATTGTGCTTTGCGAGTTGTCGAGCAGGTGTAGTTGCGGTGGCAGTTGCAAACGCCTGTCGGTAACAATCCTGACCGGGTTTGTTCCGGCCCAATGCCGCACATTCAGCCGTGGATTGTCCATCAAGGCGGTTTTGTAACCTACCATAATGGCGTCTTCTTCGGTACGCCACTGGTGCACACGCATACCTGACAATGCTCCGCTGATCTGCACGGGATTACCGGCTTCATAACCCAGAAACCCATCGGCCGTTTCGGCCCATTTGAGGATTACGTAAGGCCTTTTGAGGGTCATGGCGGTAAAAAAGCGCTTGTTCAGCTCCAATCCAAGTGCTTCCAGCACATGACATTCTACCTCAATCCCGGCCTCGCGCATTCTGCGAATGCCCCTGCCGGAAACCAGCGGATTGGGATCATCATTACAAATGACAACTTTTTTCAATTGGCGGCTCACGAGGAGGTCTGCGCAGGGCGGCGTTTTACCCGTATGCGAGCAAGGTTCCAGCGTAACGTAAGCGGTGGCTTGTGGCAGCAAATGCGAATTGCCTTTGGCATCGGCATCCTCGATCGCGCGTACTTCTGCATGCGGACCGCCGTAGGCACGGTGCCAACCTTCGCCGATAATCAGGCCCTCATGGACGATCACACAGCCCACCATCGGGTTCGGGCTCACCGCGCCGCGGCCGTATTCAGCGAGCTGCAAGGCCCGTTCCATCCATTGATTGTGCGTCTCCATGTGGCAAAAATACAAATGCCCTTTTAAACTCAACTTTCGGGAGTTCCCATAATTTGCTAACTTTCCGACATTGGATCAAAATCAGTGAAAATGACTTCCGCACGCCAGCTTTATTTATATATAGTAAAAAATATCACAGTTTATCCGGAAAAAGAGGCTCAGGCAATCTCGTTCATGCTGTTGGAGCATTATATGCGCCTCCGCAATATCGACGTGCTGGTGGATCGCCCGATACCCGAAAACACGGCGCAGCCCGACTGGGATAACATCATCAAACGGCTGAACAACAACGAACCCGTTCAGCATATTATCGGCTCTACCGAGTTCTGCGGCCTCGAATTCCGCGTTTCTTCGGCGGTACTCATTCCGCGTCCCGAAACCGAAGAGCTGGTGCAAATGGTAACGCGCGACTACGCGGAGCCCGATAAAAATATCTCCATCCTCGACATCGGGACCGGCAGCGGCTGTATCGCCATCGTGCTCGCGCGCTTCCTCCCGCATGTGAGCGTGCATGCATGGGATGTTTCGGACGAAGCCTTGGAAGTGGCCAAAGAGAATGCACGCCAGCTCATTGCCGATGTGACGTTCGCGAAGCAGGATATGCTCAATGTGACCTTCCCGCTGCCCGGCAACATCGTCCAGTTCGACTGCCTGGTGAGCAACCCGCCATACGTGACTTATTCCGAGGCCGAAAGTATGCGCCCGAATGTGCTCCGTTTCGAACCGCACGAAGCATTATTTGTAGAAGACAACGATCCACTGCTGTTCTACAAAGCCATCGCGGACTTTGGGGTACACCATTTGAAGCAGCACGGTAAATGCTATGTCGAGATCAACGAGCATTTTGGTGCCGAAACCAAAAAGGTTTTTGAAGAAAGGAATTACAAAAACGTGGAAATCCTTCGTGATATCAATGGTAAGGACCGTTTCGTAAGAGCTATCTGGGCCTGATCCATTTAAAATTTGACCTCATTTTCATGTACGTAGAAAAAATCAGGGAGGTTCTGGACGAAATGGGCAAGGTGGTAGTGGGGCAGGACAAACTGCTGAACCGACTACTGATAGGCCTTTTTACCGGTGGCCATATCCTCCTCGAAGGCGTTCCGGGACTAGCCAAAACTTTGACCATCAATGTCATGGCCAAAGTACTACACCTGGAATTCAAACGCATTCAGTTCACACCCGATCTGCTTCCCGCCGATTTGATCGGGACGATGATCTATAAACCCAAAATAGGCGATTACGAAGTCAAAAAGGGTCCTATCTTCTCCAACCTCATTCTGGCCGACGAGGTGAACCGCTCCCCTGCCAAGGTGCAGTCCGCATTGCTCGAAGCGATGCAGGAAAGGCAAGTGACGATCGGCGATGAAACCTTCCTCCTCGACCGCCCCTTTGTAGTACTCGCGACTCAGAACCCGGTGGAACAAGAAGGTACCTATCCGCTGCCTGAGGCGCAGATCGACCGGTTTATGATGAAAGTATACGTCGATTACCTCGACAAGATGAAGGAGTTGGAAGTAATGCGCCGGATGTCGGATATCAATTATGAATACAAAATCCGGCCGATATTAAATAAAGAGGAGATTTTCGCGATTCGCGACGAAGTCAACAAAGTCAATATCTCCGATACGCTGGAACGCTACATTATCGAACTGGTATTTGCCACCCGCCGCCCACTCGATTACGGGCTTCGCGACGAGGCACGTTACATCCAGTTCGGCGCGTCGCCCCGGGCTACGATCTACCTCAATCGCGCCGCGAAAGCACTGGCTTACCTCGAAGGGCGGGATTATGTATTGCCGGAGGACATCAAAGAACTCGCGCCTGATATTATGAACCACCGCATTCTGTTGAACTACGAGGCCGAAGCCGACGGCGTGCGCACGACGACCATCATCGATTCCATTCTCCGGAAAGTTGCCATTGGATAATTCAGGGCACCGGGTCGTGACCGTGTCCTCCCCAGGGATGGCACCGTGCAATGCGCTTCAACCCCATCCAACCGCCTTTGAACGGGCCATGTTTCTGCACGGCCTCGATCATGTATTGCGAGCAGGTAGGCGTATAGCGGCATGAATTGGGCAAATAAGGGGAAAGTGCCGCCTGATAAAACCGCACGAGGGCTATGAGTAAAAATTTCATTTCGCGTCTTGTCTCATATTAGTATATTTGATCATTAACATCACAAACGCATGCTTTCATATATCATGTGGGACGTCAGTCCCGAAATCTTTACCATTCCGGAAATCGCCGGTTTTGGTCCCTTCCCTGTCCGTTGGTATGGTCTTCTCTTCGCGGCCGGCTTCCTGATCGGCCAGCAAATTATGATCTATATTTTCAAGAAAGAAGGAAAGACGCTGGAAGATATCGACTCGCTTACGCTTTATATGGTGCTCTCGATCGTCATCGGCGCCCGCGTAGGCCATTTCCTTTTCTATGAACCGGAAGTACTGTTTAAAAATCCCCTGGAAGTGATATTGCCTCCTTACGCCGGACTTGCAAGCCATGGTGCGGTGATCGGCACAGTGACCGGGCTCTGGTTGTATGCGCGATCGCGCCGGGGCACAGGCCAGACGTTCTTCTGGGTCACCGACCGCCTTACCATCACCTTTGCATTGGGAGGCTCATTTATCCGTTTTGGTAACCTGATGAATTCCGAGATCGTCGGAAAACCGTCCGATGCGCCTTGGGCATTCATTTTCCGGCAAAACACCGAGTTTTTACAAATTCCGCGTCACCCGGCACAGCTCTACGAATCCATTACCTGCTTCGTTCTCACGTTC
>DATMSL010000470.1:0-5315 GCA_035565435.1 Dyadobacter sp.
GATTTAATTCGTAAATTCCTGCTCCTGATTTTTACGCCACCTACACACTATTTCATGAAACAACTTGCCCAGAATCTCCGGACGGGAGAGACGTTGCTCCTGAATGTCCCCGTTCCGCTCGCCCGCAAGGGCTGTCTGCTCATTAAAACCCGCAAAAGCCTCGTCTCCGCGGGGACCGAACGAATGCTGATCCGATTCAGTAAAGCGAATTTCCTGCTCAAAGCCCGACAGCAACCTGATAAGCTGCGCCTCGTAATCGATAAAATCAGAGTCGACGGTTTCTGGAAAACGACGCGTTCGGTACTCCGCAGGCTGGATCAACTCCTGCCGTTGGGGTATTGCAATGTGGGGGAAGTAGTAGCAATAGGAGAGGGTGTAGAAGGTTTCGTCATCGGCGATCGGGTAGTCAGTAACGGGCCGCATGCCGAGATGGTTTGTGTGCCCGCCAACCTGGTAGCTAAAGTCCCGCGAAATGTGCCCGACGAAGAAGCGGTGTTCACGGTTCTGGGCGCGGTGGGCCTGCATGCCGTGCGTTTGCTGGCATCCGAGTTGGGTGAGCGCGTGGCGGTAATAGGGCTAGGATTAATTGGCTTGATGGTCGTAGATCTCCTTCACGCACAAGGGTGCGAGGTAATAGGGATTGAACCCGATGAAGACCGGCGAAGAATCGCGGAGGAAAAGGGTATTCGAGCCATTAATCCGGTCAAGTCTATCGGCAAATCAGATTCAGAGCAATTCGGCGAAATGGACGGGGTGATCATCACGGCTTCGTCCAGGTCTGGTAATGTCATCTCAGTGGCCTCCGCAATTTGCAGAAAACGAGGGAGAATAGTACTTACTGGCGATATTCCCTTACACCTGAACCGAGCGGATTTTTACCATAAAGAGCTGACATTTCAGGTCTCCTGCGCGTACGGGCCCGGGCGCTACGACCATGCGTACGAGGAGCAAGGCACAGATTATCCCATAGCATATGTCCGCTGGACAGTAAACCGCAATTTTCAGGAAATTTTGCGCTTGCTGGCTAATGGTTCGATGGATGTAAAGCCGTTAATCTCGAATATCATACCGCTTGAAAACTATTCGACCATCTACCAAAGGAATGGTCAATCGCTCGGCACATTAATTGATTACAGCGGTAAATGCAAAACCCGCGAAACGGTTATCCAGGATCAGGGCAATGCATTCGTGGCACAAAAAGTAGTTGCGGCGGTAGTTGGTGCCGGAAATTTTGCCTGCATGACGCTGCTGCCCTGCCTCCGGGGAAAATGCATCAAGTATATCGCAAGTTCAGGCGGGTTAAGGGCGGCGGAACTGGCAGCAAAGTACAATATTCCCTTTGTTTCCACAGACTACCGGGAAATATTGGCAGATGAGGAAGTCCACCTGGTGATTGTCGCTACCCGACACGATCAGCACGTTCCCATCGCGACAGATGCAATTGGGGCAGGTAAGCATGTTTTTGTAGAAAAGCCGCTCGGTATTGATTTCAGGGGCGTGGAAGCGGTAAAATCGGCACTTCAACATGCTTCGTGCCCGGCTTCTCTCACGGTAGGTTTCAACCGGAGATGTGCGCCGCACATCATAAAAATGAGGGAATTGCTGGAAGGCGCCCCGATGAATATCGTGATAACTGTCAATGCAGGCCATGTTCCAGGTAATGCTTGGATACACGACAGCACACGTGGCGGAGGAAGGCTGGTCGGCGAGGCTTGCCATTTCATAGATCTGGCCGCATGGCTTGCACAAACCCGCATCGCCGAGGTTTGTACCCATGCGCTGACTGTCGGAGGCTGCACGAGTTCTGAGAATGCAACCGTGCTGTTGAGGCTCGTTAACGGCTCCACTGGGGCAGTACATTATTTTTCAAATGGTCATAGCGGTTATCCAAAGGAACGGATCGAAGTGCATTCACTCGGGCGGACATTGATTCTGGATGACTATAAAGTGCTTCGGGGATACGGTTTCGAGCGGTTTCGTGAAATGAAAGCGAATGCAGGAAAAGGTCATCAGCAGCAATTCGACAGGCTGTTTGAGTGCATTTCCAACAAAACGCCGTTAATGCCCCTCGAAGACATTTGGAATTCCAGCCGGGCGACGTTGGCGGCGCGGGATAGCATGTGGACGGGCGGTTGGGTGAAGGTGCTATGAGTGCGCTGCGCTATTTGACGCTCATCGGGCACATTGGCCGGCAAATGGGCTGGCACTATGTGCTGTTCAGGGCTGGATATTGGTTGCAGGCGAAAACGGGTATTTTGAAATTACGTTTTCTGAGAAAGGCTTCTAATCAGTCATTTATTAGTGTGCAAGAATGGGTTATATCCAAACCCCAATTTCTTTTTGATTCACAAAACTTGAATTTGCGGAAGAACCTTGGTCTTACTGATCTGCAATGGCGGGTCCAACAGATTCGATCGGGAAGGTTCCGCTATTTCAGTAGTCAATGGTTTGACGTTTCCGATTGGCATACTAATCCGCTCACAGGGTATTGCTACCCAAAGAATGAGCATTGGTCGGATGTGCATGATTTTTCGACGGAAGCGGGCGATATTAAGTATGTCTGGGAAAAATCGCGGTTCTTGTTCTTGTACGATCTTATCCGCTATGATTACCATTTTTCGGAAGACCAATCGGAAACGATTTTTGAACTGATCTCCGATTGGATTGATAAGAATCCCGTCAACTGCGGCCCTAACTGGAAATGCGGCCAGGAAATTGCGTTGCGCGTTTTGAACTGGACTTTTACATTACATTATTATCGTGCGTCGCCAATGTTGAACCAGATCTTGCTGGACAAGATATTGTGCAGCATTTATGACCAAATGCGCCATGTTGCCTGCAATATCCAGTTTTCAGAAGTGGCGGTGTGCAACAACCACGTTTTAACGGAGGCGTTGGGGCTTTTTGTGACCGGCGTGATGTTTCCCTGTTTTCCAACAAGTAAGCTATGGAAGAGTGAAGGGAAGCGTTTATTTGAAAGAGAGATCGTTTCGCAAATCGCGCCGGATGGTACCTACCTGCAATTTTCGATGAACTATCACCGCTTGGTGATCCAGCTACTGACCTGGGGAATCCGGTTATCCGAGGTGAATGAAGATCGCATGTATGATGAGGTGTATGCACGGGCGAAGGCTTCATTAGTTTTTTTGAGAGCCTGCCAAAGTAATACAAATGGAAGTCTTCCAAACTATGGTCATAACGACGGCGCTTTGTTCTTCCCACTGTCAGAATGCAGGTTTAGAGACTTTCGCCCGCAAATGGCCGCACTTGCTACTGTGCTGGGAACTGATTTGGATTATCAAATGAGCAAATGTTTGGAGGAAAGTCAATGGCTGGCTGGAAATTGTCGGCAACCTTTGGCTAAAATCAGTCCACGACGCTTGTCCGCTTTCCCCAAAGGAGGCTATCATATAATTCGGAATTCTGGCACGCTGATCTTCCTCCGCTGCGGAAAATACCATACTCGCCCTTTCCAGGCTGATAATAATCACCTCGACATTTGGATCAACGGTCGTAATATCCTGCGTGATTCCGGAACATGGCACTACAACACCGATGAAGAGTCAACGCGCTACTTTTCGGGCACCAGGGGCCATAACACCATTATGATTGGTGATTTTGATCAAATGCAAAAGCAGCATCGCTTCATTTGGACGCATTGGATTAAAAAAGCAATGGGCAAATCAGGTTCCACCGGCAATGAGCATTGGATCGAGGCTGAATTTGAAGGCTTTCGGCATGTTGGGAAAGGCATTGTCCATAAACGTCGCGTAGTGAAGAAGTCCGGTCGGTTGCATTGGATGATTGAGGATTATGTTCAAAACGTTCCGAAAGGGCTGCCAATCCGGCAATTATGGCATCCGGATGAGTCATTTGGCAATGATTTTAGAATTTCTGCAACCGACGTGCACGGCAACGAAATTCCTCTGATTATTGAAAGCGGCTGGTATTCGAAAATGTATGGCGAAAGGGTGAAATGCGAGGTGTTGGTATTTGAAACCTTTAGGCATTACGTCCGGACGGTTATTGAGGAACTTTAAATAAACCAGGCTGTCATGCATATTCTGCTCATCCACCAACATTTCCTGGAAGACCATGCTGCTGGCGGCTCGCGCTGGAATGAAATGGCACGAATTTGGGTGCAAGAAGGGCATTCGGTGACAGTGATCGCCGGAGATGTACATTATATGCAGAAGAAGGACGAACATGGAGTAAGGAAAATTTTCGATATAAACTGGAATGCAGAGGGGGTATTGGTCATCCGCTGCAAAGGATCGACGTATTATCACAAAGGTTTCCCTGGACGGCTTTGGAGCTATATTTCCTTCGCATTTATGGCGATTTATGCGGGAATGCGTTTCGCGAACGCCAAATATGAATGTATTATCGTGACGTCGCCGCCACTTCTGGTAGGCATTCCCGGATTACTGCTCTCCAAATGGAAACGCATTTCGCTGGTGCTGGAAATACGGGACCTTTGGCCTGAATCGGCGATTGAAATGGGTGTTTTGAAGAATAAGTGGCTGATCTGGTTATCTTACCAATTCGAAAAATACCTTTATCGTAGAGCACAGCTGATTAATGTGCTAACTCCTGCATTTCGCGAACGGCTTATTCGCGAGAAGTGCGTCGATACACACAAGATTATCACAATCCCCAATGCGGCCGACTTTCGTTTAAGCGAGCACGCATTGCGTAGCGCATGTACGCGTGGATTGCGCGCGCGACTTGGCCTGGAAGGAAAGTTTGTGATTATTTACGTCGGCGCGCATGGCTTGGCAAACGACCTCATGCAGCTTTTGGAAGCCGCGACGTTGCTTCGTGGCGCCGACGCCCATTTTCTGCTGATCGGCGACGGAATGCAGAAAAAAATGTTGATGGAAGAAGCACATTCTCGCAGCTTAGCTAATGTATCATTCCAGGACCCGGTCTCAAAAGAGCAGGTATTCGAATACATTTTAGCGGCTGATGTCGGTGTAGCCGTTTTGAAAAAAGCAGACATTTTCAAAACGGTTTACAGTAATAAAACCTTTGATTACCTATCCTGTAAAAAGCCAGTATTGATGGCGATCGATGGCGTTTCGCGTGATTTGATTGAGCAGGCGGGGGCTGGAATGTTTGCAGAGCCTGGAAATCCCGCCGATCTGGTGGAGAAAATCAAAATTTACCTAAATGACCGCGAGCTTTTGAGCAAACATGGCGAAAACGGCTACCGATTTGTGCATGCGCATTTCGATCGGGAGAAGCTAGCGAAGAATTTTTTGGAATGTATTGAAAATCAAATAAAAGTGACATAGAAAAGTGCAATTTTTGAT
>DATMSL010000471.1:0-3700 GCA_035565435.1 Dyadobacter sp.
CAAAATGCGCTCTTGAATCTTAACAACGAGGAATTAGTACAGGAGGTAGAAAGCGTTAATTCATTTAGAAATGCATCGCCAACAATATTCCAATACCTCTCGATACCGATTTGGCACCCGACCCCAACAACGTCCTGGGATGCTTAGTCTGAAAAGTAAGCCGCGGTAAAGATCTGTTGCCAACGAAAAGAATCTTTCGGGCCATCGTCACATACTCGTCATACACATGCATGAGCAGGGGCGCGGAAACATTGTCTTCCCATTCCTTGGCATAAATGGATTGCGTGTAAGTCAGATAGCATTGCGCGAGCTGCGTATTGAGGGATCCGGCGGTCATGATTAAAGGAGGTTACAATGCTAATTAGAAATAATTCGGGTTGAAGTAAAGCCGTTGAATAAGTTTCGACCCAGGCGAGGCAGAGCCGTTCGACGGAATATATAGTGGAGTAAATCAGGATGTAAGTGAGGAAGCAAATGAGCCACTATCCACAAAAGCCATTATATTGGCCGTCATTACTTTTAACGTTCTGACCCAATGACCACCGAAATCCAGCAACAACTCACCCGCCTCGAAATCCAACACGACATCCAAATCCTCTACGCCGTAGAAAGCGGGAGCCGGGCTTGGGGGTTTGCTTCGGTGAACAGCGATTGGGATGTGCGGTATATTTATGTGCACCGGCCGGAGTGGTATTTGCAAATCGACGATAAAAAGGATAGCCAGGAGGAAATTCTGCCCAACGACCTCGACCTCGCCGGGTGGGAGCTACGGAAGGCGCTGCGGCTTTTCAGGAAATCGAACCCGCCGATGCTCGAATGGCTCGATAGTCCGATCGTTTACAGGGAGCCGTTCACGACTGCCGCGCGGCTGCGGGAATTGAAAAAGCAATATTTCAATCCGCGCTCGTGCCTGCATCATTACCTGAGGATGGCCGAGGGCAATTACAATGATTACCTGCTCAAAGACATGGTGCGGGTGAAAAAGTACTTCTATGTGCTGCGGCCCGTGCTGGCTTGCGACTGGATACGCACAACGGACACGATGGCACCAACCGAGTTCATCAAATTACTCGACAACCAGGTAAAAGACGATGCCGTACGGCGCGAAATCGACGCCCTGCTCGTCCGCAAATCAGGGGGTGAAGAGCTCAGCGAGGAGCTGCGCATTCCGCTGCTGCACGATTTCCTGACCGAGAGACTCGCGTTTTACAAAGAATATGCAAAGCAATTGCCACGGATGACAGTGCCCGATACCGATGCATTGAACGCACTTTTCAGGGACACCCTGGCGGAGGTTTGGAATGCAAATGTAACCGTTTGATCATCGGTCAACCGTTCGGACATTCTTCTACTACATTCGCTTGCCTTTGCAATTCAAATTACCTTCTATTGCAGCATACTTGACGAGCTAATAATTCTACCAGTCAGGACTCAACACTTCTTCTGAGACGTCAACCACTAAAACAGGTGGTGCCAATCTGCTTTTGCAGCAGCCGGGCATGACCGCACGCGGGTTCTCTGAGCCTGTTTCAGCCCATTTGTCCGCATGTTTCATTTTAAACAAAACAAGCTATGAAGAAGATGTTATTCCTGTTCGCTCTTATCGGATGCAATCAGCCAGGCAATGGCTGGCCTGATCCCGTTCCAGGCAAACCTTTCGAAGTCGCGACGGCCGAAGATTCGGCCAGAACGAATAGCCCTTTTATGCGTATTCACCCGATGGGACAGTATCCGGAAGTGATCCATGACATCATCGAGCGGCAGCCAATGCTCAAAATAGAGGAATGGCTGTCTACCCCGACCCCGCTGGCCGACTTCGGCCGTATCCTCAAACCGGGGCAAGAGATGGAAATGGTCGCATTCGGAGGAGGACTGACGGCCGGTGTGATGAATGGCGGCATTACCCGGGAAAGCCAGCAGACCAATTACACCAAATTGCTGGCGCATCAGATGGGTATCAAGAATTTTGAAATGCCACTTTTTGATAAGGAGCATTTCAATGGCACTGGCTATTACGTATATCGTAATACGGAAAGCGGGTATCCGCAATGGGACCGGGTGGTGAACAATACTACTTCGGCTTTGCCGGGAAATCCGCCAACCATGCCGGAATACTTAGGGAAGATCTCCAATTATGCAATGCCTGACGGGAGAGCTGAGTGGTTTATACATGGCGACGCATGCGAGAACTGCGAATTGAATAAGACTATGATCCCGTGGTTCAAAAGGTACATACCCAAATATTCATCCCAGGCATTTCAGAAAATCAGGGAGGATGTGCCTTATAATTTTGCGATTCTCGATGAGTTTTTCGACCGCTGGATGACTGGAATCAGATTGATAGGTCAATTAGGGATGTATGATATAGCTTTTAATGGCTCAATTCAACTTTCGGGAAGAGTCACCGACTATGCCCTCAACGGTGTATTGAACAAAGGTCAAAAAGGGGTGATATTTACAGTTCCCCGCTACCAGGATTTACCTTACATGAATTGGTATTCGAGCCAGGAGTTGGCAAACAGAGGATGGGGTATTTACATTAGTTTTAATCGCAATGGCAAGGCAGATCAGCTTTTGGATGTCTCACGACCCAGTTCTATGATCCCGTCTGCCAAACTGCATCACCTTTTCGAGAATTTCAGTCGTGGCGGGGAATTCCGGGCTAATTTAGAAGATGTGGAAGTGATAGACGAAGGGGAAACTTTCTGTTCCGATCCCCGCCCATACAACGGTAAAATCAGGGAATACGCGGCGGAAAAAGACTTGGCTGTGGTAGATCTCTTCGACCTTTATCAGCGCATTCACCAAGGAGGGTACAGAACAGATGATGGCATTGAAGTGGATGGAACCGCTTACGGTAACTTTTTTTCGTCGGACGGCATCTATCCCACGCCGTTCGGACAGGCCATTATTACAAACGAGGTGATCAAGGCGATTAATAAGCATTATGGAGCTAAGATTCCTTTGATAGATATTGCTCGCTTTGTCAGGATGACAGGGCTTGAAAAATCTCATTCACACATTTAATCTAACAAAACAAGCTATGAAGAAGATGTTATTCCTGCTCGCTCTTATCGGATGCAATCAGCCTGGCAATGGCTGGCCTGATCCCGTTCCCGTAAAGCCTGTTTACATACCCACATCCGAAGATTCGGCCAAAGTACTTGGTCCTTTCTCTCGCATCCATCCGATGGGCAAATATCCGGAGATGATTAAAGACAACGTTGACAGGCAACCGGAACTTAAAATAGAAGAATGGCTGTCAACACCCGTTCCGCTGGCCGATTTCGGGCGGGCCCTTAAACCCGGACAAGCAATGGAAATGGTCGCATTCGGAGGAGGGCTGACGGCCGGTGTGATGAATGGCGGCATTACCAGGGAAAGTCAGCAGACCAATTACACCAACTTGCTGGCCCATCAAATGGGAATCAAAAATTTCGAGATGCCGCTTTTTGAGAAAGAGCATTTCAATGGGACAGGTTATTACATATATCGCGATACGGAAAGCGGTTATCCGAATTGGGACCGCGTTATAAACAATACCATTTCCGTTACTCCTACGAGCCCGTCAACGATGCCGGTTTACCAGGGAAAAATTTCAAACTACGGACTATTTGAAGGAAGCACGGAGTGGTATGTTCCCGGTTGGGGATGCGAGAACTGTGACTTGCCTACGCTCCGCGCATCACGATTTAAGGGA
>DATMSL010000472.1:0-3084 GCA_035565435.1 Dyadobacter sp.
AATACATACATTTAATGAATAAATAGACTAAAATATTATTGGCCAGATGAAAGGGATTAACCTTGGCGAATTTGAGGAGCTGGTATTGCTCACCATTGCGGCGCTCGCTGCCGAGGCGTACAGCGTGGCAATTTGTGACGAATTGGAAAGGTACACGGGCCGCTCCGCCAAGCTGGGCGTGGTACATGCCGTGCTCAATCGGCTGGAGGAAAAGGGAATGGCCAAAAGCCACCTCGGCGACGCCAGCGCTACGAGGGGGGGCAAACGGAAACGTTTTTACGAAGTGACCCACGCGGGCAAGGTAGCGCTCATGCGTGCGAAGGAGCTGCGCGAGGCCATCTGGCGGAATATCCCTGGTTTCAACCTCGAAGGCTCGATATGAACAAGGACCCGCAACCTCCGCAATGGGCTACGGCTTTCCTGAGATGGTATTGCCGGCCCCGGCTGCTCGAAGACCTGGAAGGCGATCTCTACGAGTATTTTATCCGGAATGTGCGCCGGAAAGGTCTCCGTTATGCGCGGCTGGTCTATTGGCTCGATGTGATCAAGTTTCTCAGGCCCTATACTATCCGCAAAATAGAACCTCTCACTTTTCTAACCCATTTCATGATGATCGGCAGCTATTTTAAAACTTCGAGACGTAACCTCGTCCGCAACAAACTCTTTTCATTCATCAACGTGGTCGGCCTTGCCGTGAGCATGTCGGTCGGGTTACTGGTAATTGCCATTGTGAATGACCTGCGCTCCTATGACGATTTTCATGAAAAGAAGGATCGCATTTACCGCGTCATTACCCAGCATCAAAATGATGGCAAGCCCCCGATGGACCTGGCGTCGACCTCCATCAGGACCGCCCAAAGGCTTGCGGGCGACGTGCCGGGTGTAGAGGATTTTACAATACTGCGAAATGGCTTTTCCGGGGATGCCAGAGTGGGGCAAAATACTTTCCCTCTTGAAGGTACCTGGGCCGATCGGTCGTTTTTCAAAGTATTTACCTTTCCACTCGTAGCAGGCGACCCCGCAACGGCCCTCCAAGAACCCTACTCCCTGGTTTTGACAGAAAAAACGGCAAAGCGGCTGTTCGGTAGTACCCAGGTTTTGGGCAAGACTGTACGCTTCGATACGCTCGACTACCAGGTTACCGGCGTCGCCAAAGATGTTCTGCACCTTTCCCACATCCATTTCGATGCCCTTCTGTCCTTCGCCAGCTGGGATGCAACGATAGGCAAAAAGCAGAATGAATTTTATGACTGGGGTAATGTATGGTCCAACTATACCTACGTAACCCTCTCCCAAAACGGCAGCGCGGCAGGCGTACAACGGGTACTCAATCAAATCAGCAAGGAAGAAAACAAGGCCCTGCTACACAAAAAAGTGACATTGTCGCTCCAACCATTAAAGGATATCGCCCTGGGCCGAAAGCTGTCCAACAATATGGGGCCGCGCATGGAGCCTCTTACGCTCTGGATATTAGGCGGGCTGGCTTTTGTGATCATTTTGTCGGCTTGCTTCAACTATACCAACCTGTCGGTCGCACGGTCGCTCAGGCGCTCGCGCGAAGTGGGCGTACGTAAGATCATAGGCGCACGCAGGAGTCATGTTTTGGGGCAATTCATGACCGAGGCAGTGTTGATCTCCTTCCTGGCCCTGGTATTTTCTTTCGGTTTGTACCTGCTCCTGCGGCGTGAATTCCTGGCGCTCGACCCGCATCTTCCCGAAATATTCAAACTCGGCCTTTCAGTTCGGTCCGTGCTTTCGTTTATCGCGCTGGCAATCATTACCGGCCTGGTCGCAGGATTTCTTCCGGCGGTTTTCTTTTCGAAAATCAATGCATTATCTGCGATGAAAGATGCTACCGGGCTCCGGATTTTCAGGCATATCGGTCTACGCCGCGTGCTGATTGTGGCGCAATATACCCTTTCGCTGGTATTCATTGCCACCACGCTCGTTGGGTACAGACAGTACAAAGGCTTTCTGAATTTCGACCTCGGCTTCACGACCGAAAACATCCTGAATATCAAACTTAATGGTACCGACGCAGCAACATTAAAAAAAGAACTTTCGGAAATCCCCGGGGTGGCACAGATCGCTCACTCCAGCATGGTCCCCAGCGTGGGAAGTATGTATGGTTTTGATGTAAAATATCGTCCAAGCAGCACATCACCCGGAGATTCCGCATTGATTTGGGTCAATACGGTGGATGAAAACTACCTCCCTATTCACCAGCACAAACTAATCAGCGGCAGCAACTTCACGCTGCGGCCGGAAAAAGGAAAAGAAAGCGAGCTGATCGTCAACCAGCAGGTTTTGAAGCGGTTCAATATAGGCGGACGCGACCCGCAAAAGGCATTAGGACATGTGTTGTCGGTCGACGGGCAAGATCTGACGATTGTCGGGGTTATGAAAGACTTTCATTACGGAACCGTCGAAAACAAGATAGAACCGGTGATGTTCCGCTATTCCAAAAGCGAACCATGGGGCTACCTGAACCTCAAAATGGCATCCACCGATCTGCAAAGCACGATGGAGAAAATTGAATCGGCCTGGAAACGATTCGACAAGATACACCCACTGAAAGCGAATTTTTATGATGACCAGATTGAAGATGCCTACAGCCAGTTTTCCATGATGATAAAAGTGATAGGCTTTCTGGCGTTCCTGGCTATTTGCATTGCTTCACTAGGCCTTTTCGGCATGGTCGTATTCACTACCGAAACGAAGTTAAAGGAAATCAGTATCCGCAAAGTACTGGGCGCCAGCGAGCCGGGATTGGTATATCTGCTTTGCCGCGGCTTTATCACACTGCTGGCCGTCGCAGCCCTCATAGCCATGCCAGCCACTTACCTGTTATTCGACAAGGTGCTGCTTACCCGCTTTGCCTATCACCAGCCCATCGGCATCCCCGAAATGCTGGGCGGAGCATTGACTGTGATGCTGATGGCCCTGATCATGATCGGCTCGCAAACTGCCCGGGCGGCCAGGAGTAATCCTGCGAAAGTCCTGAAAAGTGAGTAACGTCCGTCCAGATATGTTCAGCAATGCCCGTGAAGCGGGTCCTGGTTTTACCTGACCAGGACCCGCTTT
>DATMSL010000473.1:0-2321 GCA_035565435.1 Dyadobacter sp.
AGGTCCCTTAAATCGAAAGTTATGTCAAAAAATCTGGTGATCGTAGAGTCACCGGCGAAGGCCAAAACCATTGAAAGTTACCTTGGGCAGGATTTCACTGTCAAGTCCAGTTTCGGACATGTCCGTGACCTCCCGGAACACGATATGGGTGTTGATGTTGAGCATGGTTTCCAACCCTCTTACGAAATCTCCTCCGATAAAGTCAAAGTCATTTCAGAGCTCAAAAAACTGGCAAAAGATGCAGAAGTATGGCTCGCGACCGATGATGACCGCGAGGGAGAAGCTATTTCCTGGCATTTGAAAGAGGCTCTGGGGCTTCCGGACAATACCAAGCGGATCGTATTTCGGGAGATTACCAAAACCGCTCTGCGGAATGCCATCGAAAAACCGCGGACCATCGACACAGCCCTGGTAGACGCCCAACAGGCACGTCGTATCCTTGACCGCCTTGTCGGTTATGAACTTTCGCCTGTGCTTTGGAAAAAGATCCGCATCGGAAAATCAAACCTTTCAGCCGGCCGGGTACAATCGGTGGCCGTACGTATAATAGTAGAACGGGAAAGGGAAATCGATGCTTTCAAAAGCAAAAGCAGCTTTAAAGTAACAGCGCATTTCGACCTCGGCAACGGAAAAGTGCTGAATGCGGAACTTGCCAAGAACTTTCCTACCGAACAGGAAGCTTATCAGTTTCTGGAAAAATGTATCGGGGCTGAATTCTCGATCCGCAATCTTGAAGTAAAACCTGCTAAAAAAACACCCGCACCGCCATTTACAACTTCTACACTACAACAGGAAGCGTCCCGCAAGCTGAGTTTTTCGGTCGCGCAGACGATGACCGTCGCGCAGCGCCTGTACGAAGCCGGTAAGATTTCCTACATGCGTACCGACTCTACCAACCTGTCGGAAGAAGCGCTTGATAAGTCAAAGCAGCAGATCACGAAAGAATATGGGGACGAATATTATAATCGCCGTATATTCAAAACCAAGTCCGAATCGGCGCAAGAGGCGCACGAAGCGATCCGTCCTACCGATTTCTCTACGCTGGTAGGCAGCAGCGACCGCAACGAGCAGCGCCTGTATGAGCTGATCTGGAAACGGGCCATCGCATCGCAGATGTCGGACGCTCAATTGGAGCGTACCACTGCCACGATCGGCATTTCGACCACTTCGGAAGAGCTGGTAGCACAAGGCGAAGTGATCAAATTCGAAGGATTCCTGAAAGTGTACCTCGAATCGAGCGATGATGAAGGTGACGAAGAACAAAAAGGAATGCTTCCGCCGCTGAACATCGGTCAGGTATTGAAACTGGCCGACATGAAGGCAACAGAGCGATTTACCCGCAACCCGCCGCGCTATACCGAGGCGAGCCTGGTGAAGAAACTCGAAGAAATGGGGATCGGACGCCCGTCTACCTACGCGCCGACGATCTCGACAATCCTGAAACGGGAGTACATTGTTAAAGAGGACCGGCAGGGATTTGAAAGGGAATTCAAGGAAATGACCCTTGCCAATGATCAGATCAAGAGCAAGGTAAATAAAGAAGTATACGGTTCGGAAAAGGCTAAACTCTTCCCTACCAGCACCGGAATGGTGGTAAACGACTTCCTCGTGAGCCATTTCCAGGATATCGTCGATTATTCGTTCACGGCGAGTGTAGAAAAGGATTTTGACCACATTGCCGAAGGCCAATTGGGCTGGCAGCAGATGATCAAGGATTTCTATACGCCGTTCCAGAAGAAAGTCGCCGAAGCGCGCGAAGAAGCCATCGACAAGAGCCTTACTTCCCGCGACCTGGGTGAAGATCCGGCTACGGGCAAGAAAGTATCGGTAAGAATCGGGAAATATGGCCCGTACGTGCAGATCGGCGACGTGGAAGATGAAGAAAAGCCACGCTTCGCGAGCTTGCAGAAAGGCCAGCTCATGGAAACCATCACTTTGGAAGAGGCATTTGAATTATTCAAACTGCCCCGCCAGGTTGGGTTCTTCGAGGATAAGGATATGGTTGTGAACGTCGGTAAATTCGGCCCTTACGTGAAGCACGACGGCAAATATTACTCGCTGGCTAAAACTGACGACCCGATGGCAGTCACCGAGGAACGTTTGATTGAAATTATTGAAGAAAAGCGTTTGCAGGATTCCAACCGCACTATTAAGGAATTTGCAGAAGACCCTGAGGCAAAAGTCCTGAATGGTCGGTACGGGCCTTACATCGCTTTTGGAAAGAAGAATGTAAAAATTCCAAAAGGTATCGAGCCGGCATCGCTGACGTACGACCAGGTGTTGAAACTCGCTGCCGAAACACCGGACAAACCTGCTGGACG
>DATMSL010000474.1:0-8276 GCA_035565435.1 Dyadobacter sp.
CGAGTTCGGTGTTGAATGTTTCCATCGAAGCCCGCATTTGCTCGCGGTCCATGTTTTGAGAATCCCTTAGTTCCTGCATTTTCTTGGCGCGGGCCAGGCTAAGGTCGTATACCTTTTTCTGCTGGTCGTCCGAGAGTTTGAGGTTTTCGGTCAAAGTCTTAGTCTGGTTCTCGGCGCGTTGTTCGGGCGTTGCATTGCCGCCTCGTTGCGCGAAAGTTGTGAAGCTTACAAATGCCAGTAAAATGGCTAACAATGATTTCCTCATGGTCAGAAAAGTTTAGATACCCGGGTTAGATGTAAAAAGGTGCGGCAAGTTTAATGCGCTATTTAAATTTTTGGCTGAGTATCTGAACGGCCAATACGACGGCGATAGCACAGGTGTAGCTCATCAGCGTGCCTACCAATACATATTCCGATTTTTTGCTGATGTAGGCTGGCGGAATACCGGAGTCGGTTGCTTTTTCATTATACCTCAATAGTGACTTGGCGGCGATGAGGAAGCCGATGGCCGAGTATTGATTTACGAGTACAAATACAAAAATGAGCAAACGTTCCGAAAGGCCTATCCAGCGGCCGGCATTGGCGAGGTTGTCGTCGGCTCCGGGCGCCAGTTTGGCTAGTTCCTCACGCCATGGTTTGGTTAGTATCCCTACAAAGAAGGAGACGGGGTTGAGGATGAACAACGCGCCTGATAAGATTGCGAGGGTTTTGGGTTTATTTGACCACGCGATAAGTGATTCAAAAGCAGGTAAAATATGGCTGGTAAGGATCAGTGCGGTAAATGCAATGGTAGCCAGGTGAGCTGCCTGATCGGCGATAAACCAGGTTAGGGAACCCTTTTTATCGAATGATATTTTAACGAGATCGATCACGCCGTGTGCAATGCCCAGCAGGATAGCTGGAAGCGGGTTTGTCCACTGGTGCAGGGCAATGTATGATACGATTATGACGAGTAATACGTGTAAATACAAATACCGGGATTTGTATTTTTTCTCCTTTTTGTCGGTTACCCACCTGGTAGGCTGCCAGTAAAAATCTACGAGAACGTGTGCTAAAAGGAGCAGGAGAAATTCTGTCATAGTCGTTTAGCGTTTGGTGTATAGTGATAATTGCTTTGGAAAGGTAGCAAGAAAACGATCAATAGCCCACCACTTCGATGACGCTACCCGCTGGCTTGCTGCCGATTGGCTGATGGATAGCATTTCGGCTATTTGTGTCACATTCTTGCCTAGCAGGAGCGCTTCAATTACCTGGCTTTGAGCGGATGTCCAGCTTTCGATGACAGTTTCGAGCAAATCCAGCGTCGCCGATAGAGGCTCCGATGGCCTGGGGAGCGCGATGCCGATCCTGGCTTTCTGCTGGCGGATCGTATCAGCCAGGTGTCCTGAAAGCCTGAAAGCCTCGCCGTCGGAGGTGCCCGGGCGGTCGGTGAGTTGCTCGGTATGGCCAATACCAATGGCTACGCGCATGTCGGCATTAGGTGCGTGCTTACGCATGCATGCACGCGCGAGTATGGCCATACGCATGGCTTCGTCGGGACTCTTCAAAACGGCCTGGAAACTGTCGCCACGGTATATTTCTGGTTTCAACGCCCATTTAAAAGCCTGGTTCTGATGCAAGATAGCCAGTAATTCTTCCAACCAGGCGGTCGATTCTTCGCGTGAAAATTGCGTAGAATTTACCATATCAGCGGTTATGACTGCTCGGAACGCCTTCATGAGTATAAGGTTTTTTACTTATAATGATCAAATATAAGGAAAAAGACTTATATTTTAAATATATAAGCTAAAAACCTTATATTGGATATATATAAGTGAAAAGCCTTATGCTTTTTAGAGGAACAGATTCGCCAGATGAGCCCATTCTTCTTTCAGGCTTCCTTTAAATACTTCTGAACCAGCACGTCGGTACCAATATCCTGCATTGAAAGCGTCGCCTTCGACGCGGTGCAGATAGGCGTGTAAACGGTCATAGGGTTGAGTTCCCTCCCGGCTTTGAGCGATATTATGAGCTGCTTCCCAATCGCCGTTGGCGTCGTGCCAAAGTGCTTCCAGAAGCACGGGAAGACCTTTGGGGGGAACAGGCTGAGAAATCGATTTCTGGAATTGTTCGAATGTCATGATCAATGGAAAGATGGTGAACAACGGTGAAAACAGCTGCAAGATACGTCTCAGAGCCCTGATTTACCGATTTTACTTGTATATTGTAAGGCACAATTGTAATTAAGACAACAATATATGTTTAAACAATTATCAACGATATTAGGCTGCATGACGCTGGCGGTGTATTGCCATGCACAGGAGACTTTTCCGAGAAACGGCGCCTATGATGAAAGAACAGGGCGCTACGCTTTCACGAACGCGACGATCGTCGTGGACCCGAAAACTACCATTGAGAATGCCACGATGCTGATCGAAGATGGGGTGATACGGGAAACGGGTAAGCAGGTGAAAATCCCCGCCGGTACGGTTACAGTCGATCTGAAAGGCAAATTCATTTACGCATCACTCATTGAACTGGATTCGGACTATGGCATGCCGGAAGTGAGAAGAGCGCAAGGTGGCGGCGGCCGGCAAACCCCTCAATTGGAATCGAATAAGAAGGGCGCATTTGGTTGGAACCAGGCCATCCAGCCCGAAACGGATGCCAGCACTCTTTTCACACCCGACTCGAAAAAAGCAGGCGATTTGCGGAAGATCGGTTTCGGCACCGTACTGGTGCATCCCCACGACGGCATTGTACGCGGAAGCGGCGCGCTCGTGACCCTTACCGACGAACCAGCAAACAAAGCCATGCTTAACGGCAAAGCGTCGGCCCATTTCTCTTTTGGAAAAGGGAGTTCATTACAGACCTACCCGTCGTCGGGAATGGGCGTGGTGGCGCTTTTGAGACAAAATTACTACGATGCCGACTGGTATGCGAAAGGCGGAAGCAAAAGGGAAACCAACCTGTCGCTCGAAGCATTCAACCAGATTAAAGTGCTGCCATCGTTTTTTGAAGCAGGCGATAAATACGGCATCCTTCGGGCTGACAAGATTGGGGATGAATTTGGAATACAGTACATTATTCGTGGAGGTGGTGATGAATACCAGCGCGTTCAGGAGATAAAAGCCAGTAAGGCAACGCTGGTGTTACCGCTGGTATTTCCGGATGCCTATGACGTGACCGACCCGTGGGACGCGGAAGTGGTAACCATGAGCCAGCTGAAACACTGGGAACTGGCGCCACGGAATGCCTCAGAGGTTGCGAAAGCCGAGATTCCTTTTACGTTGACCACCGCGGGATTGCGGAATAAAGCCGATTTCTGGAAAAATCTGCGGACAGCCATCGAATATGGCTTGCCCAAAGAAAGAGCATTGGCTGCACTCACCACGCTTCCAGCCTCGCTGGTGAAGGCCGATAACAAGATCGGGAGCCTGAAATCGGGAATGCTTGCCAATTTCATCATTACTTCGGGAGATCTGTTTTCGAAAGACAATGTGATTTACGAAAACTGGATCCAGGGCAAGAAATTCGTGCTAACGGCATTGGATGCTCCGGACATCAGGGGTACTTACTCGCTGTTGCTGAACAACCAGCCTGCCGGAAAGTTACAGATCACCGGGTCGCCGGAAAAGCCCGAGTACAAGATCACGGTGCAGGATTCGATCAAGATCACTCCCAAGGCTATCCTGGCGAATGCATTGCTTACATTGAGCTACCAGCAAGACAAAAAAGTGGGCGGCACGACCCGTCTCACAGGTTGGTTGAGCAGAAATGGGTTCAGCGGGGAAGGTGTGCTGCCTGATGGTACCGCTATTCCATGGAGCGCCGCGCTTACGGAAAAGAATACAACAGTGGCTGCCGCTGATACCACCAAGTCGAAAAGCAAAGAAACGGGGCCGATTGTGTATCCTTTTGTAGGTTACGGAAATGAAACATTACCTGAGAAAGAAACCGTACTGATCAAAAATGCTACGATCTGGACGAACGAAAAAGACGGTATTCTGCAAAATGCCGACGTGATTGTGCAGAATGGTAAAATTGCCAAAGTAGGGAAGGGCCTCACAGCGCCATCGGGAGCGAGAACGATCGATGCAACCGGCAAACATCTTACCAGCGGGATTATCGACGAGCATTCGCATATCGCGCTTTTCAGCATTAACGAAGGCGGGCAATCCAGCTCAGCGGAGGTGCGGATGAGCGACGTGATCAATCCTGACGATATCAACATTTACCGACAACTGGCGGGTGGCGTTACAGCCTCGCATTTGTTGCACGGCTCCGCGAATTCGATCGGCGGGCAAAGTGCGATGATCAAGCTGAAATGGGGCGCAAGTCAATCGGAAATGCTGATCCCGGAGGTGAAAACGATCAAGTTCGCATTGGGCGAAAACGTGAAGCAGTCGAATTGGGGCGACGTGCAGCGCGTACGCTTCCCGCAGACGCGTATGGGTGTCGAGCAAATTTATTTCGATCATTTCCTGCGTGCGAAAGAGTATGCGGCCAGCTGGAAGAGCTACAATGCGAATGCTAAAAAGACGAATATCGCGCCACCGCGCCGCGATATCGAGCTCGATGCACTGGCGGAGATTCTCGGTAACGAGCGCTTCATCACCTGCCATTCCTACGTGCAATCGGAAATCAATATGCTTATGCACGTGGCAGATTCACTCAAATTCCGGATCAATACATTTACCCACATCCTGGAAGGTTACAAACTCGCCGACGGTATGCAGAAACGCGGTATCGGCGGCTCGACATTTGCCGACTGGTGGGCATATAAAATGGAAGTGAAAGAGGCGATCCCGTATAATGCGGCATTGATGTACCACGAAGGCGTGACGGTGGCGATCAACTCCGACGATGCCGAAATGGCCCGTCGCCTGAATCAGGAAGCAGCCAAGACTGTAGAGTATGGCGGCGTTCCGGAAGAGGAAGCCTGGAAAATGGTGACTTTGAATCCTGCCAAACTGTTGCAGGTCGATGACCGGATGGGAAGTGTGAAAGCCGGCAAGGATGCCGACCTGGTGCTCTGGAATGCGAGCCCGCTTTCAGTATATGCAAGGCCCGACTTCACAATGGTTGAAGGTGCTATTTATTTTGACCGCAAAAAGGATGAAGAGAAACAGAAATCCATTGCTGTGGAACGCGAAAGGCTGATCCAGAAAATGCTGGGTGAAAAAGCAGAGGGTAAGCCTACGCAAAAACCGGAAGCAACGAAGCCGCATATGTGGCATTGTGAAGATGTAGTGGGGATTCACGCGGAGCATGTAGACATCCACGCTGGTAAATAACTGTTTCAGGACATTCAAATCGACTTTTATGAAAAGATATAAACTGATCGCCGGTCTTCTGCTGGGACTGACAGTGGGAGCGCAGGCGCAAAATCCCGCCCCGGCGAAGCCGCAAACCAAGCCGGTAGTGCTTACGGGTGCTACGATACACATCGGAAACGGGGAGGTGATCCAGAACGGCGCCATCGCGTTCGATAAAGGCATTATCACGCAAGTAGGGCCGGCGGCTTCGCTAACAAGCCCCTCGGGTGCCGAAACCATAGATGTAAAGGGAAGACATATTTTCCCAGGCCTGATCTCCTTGAATACGACCGTCGGGTTGCAGGAAATTGCATCGGTACGGGCTACGCTGGACTACTACGAAGTGGGAGAGATTAACCCTCACGTGCGTGCGCTGGTGGCTTACAATACCGATTCGGAAGTGATTCCGACTTTGCGCGGCAATGGTATTCTGGTTTCGCAAGCTGTTCCGCAGGGCGGTGCGATTTCTGGCTCGTCATCCGTTTTTTACAGTGATGGATGGAATTGGGAGGATGCAGTACTGAAAAAGGATGACGGTATCTGGCTAAGCTGGCCTGCTTTTCTGGCAGGGCATTTCGATAATGAGACTTTCACGTATTCCATCAAGCGAAACGATAAGCGCCAGGAAGTAATCGATCTCTTCAAAAAGACATTCGCTGAGGCAAAAGCTTACGCTGAAATCGCCAGTCCAAGCCCGGTAAACCTCCGTCTGGAAGCGATGAAGCCGCTTTTTGCAGGGACGGCCAATCTCTACATCCGCGCTGACTACGCGAAGGATATTATCGAGTCGATCCGTTTTGCGCAGGAAGCCGGTGTGAAAAAGATTGTTATTGCAGGTGGTAACGAGTCCTACAAGGTGACCACATTTTTGAAAGAAAATCAGGTTCCGGTGATCATCAACACCACTCACCGGCTTCCGGAAGGCGTCGACGAAAATGTGTACCTTCCCTACGAGCTGCCTGGGCTACTTCACAAAGCGGGTGTGAAAGTCGCCATTACGTACGCAGATGAATGGTGGCGCACGCGTAACCTTGGCTTTCTGGCTGGTACCGCATCTGGTTTCAGCGGGGTAACCTCGGAGGAAGCGCTGCAATTTGTTACCCGCAACGCAGCCGATATTATCGGTGCCGGACAGCAGGTAGGAACGCTTGAAAAAGGCAAGCAAGCCTCATTGCTCGTTTCCGATGGCGATATTCTGGATATGCGCGGTAATATGATTCAAGCGGCGTATATCCGCGGCGGAAAGGTTAATCTGGACGACAAACAGAAGCGGCTTTATGAGAAGTATAAGGATAAATATGGGAAGAAGTAAGTCAGGAAGTCAATAGGTCAGAAATTGTAAAAGCCATCCGTTTTGTAGCGGATGGCTGTTGTTTTTAGTGATTTTACAAAAAATCAACTTTCTCCCACCAGGTAAATCCCGTCATCGGTAATGCGGATAATGCCCTGCTTGTACAATCCGCCAATCGCTTTTTTAAACACCTTTTTGCTGATTTTTAGCCGGTTGTAAATATCTTCCGGCGAAGAGTTGTCCGAGAGGTTGAGGAACCCTTTTCCTTTTTTTACTTCTTCCAGAATTTGCTTTGCTACCGGCTCTACGACTTCATAACCGGTCTTCTGCAGGCTGATATCCAGCTTATTCTCGTCGCGGATTTTTTTTATGTAACCTTTCAGCGTATCACCGATTTGCAACGGTTGAAACACCTCGTTGGCGTAAATAAGGCCCTTGTGGTACTGATTCACGACCACATTATAGCCCAGATCGGTTTTCTGCCAGACGAGCAAATCCACTTCCTCGCCTTCCGCTACGGTGAGCCGGTCGTTTTCAAGGAATTTGTCGATTTTGGCAGAGGCCAGCAGGCGTTGTGATTTCTGGTCGAGATACAGGAACACGACGTGCCATTCGCCGATCTCCATGGGCTTCGGCTGCTCGCGGAATGGTACGAAAAGATCCTTAATGAGACCCCAATCAAGGAATGCGCCATATTCGGAAACATCTTTCACTTCCAGGAATGCAAACTCGTTGCGGATGATTTTGGGCGTCTGCGTGGTCGCTACGGGCCGGTCTTCCGAATCCAGGTAAACGAACACCTTGATCTGGTCGCCGACTTGCATATCGTCCGTGATGTATTGATTGGGAAGCAGCACTTCTTCACCTTCTACATCGCTCAGGAACATCCCTACGCTGGTAACCCGCTCGATGGTCAGGTAATTGTATTTTCCGATAAATAGCATTATTCAAATAACGAGGTTCGGGTACAAAGGTAGCGCTTTCGCATCGATTTACTCTTCATCGTTCATTTCACCTTGCTTATCCATATTCTGTTTCTCTTTCGAGCGGTTCAGGCGATAGGATAAAGTGAGAAGAAACTGCCGTGGCCGCCATTGGAATACTGAATAGGAATAATAGCCGGCATTCTCGGTAATGCTTCGGCGCTTTTGTGAATTGAGCAAATCCCGTACACTCGCAGTGATCGTTCCGCGGCCTTTCAGGATGTCTTTGGACAACCCGAGATCGATAAAATAGATGGATAAATCCTTGCCCTGCGTGGTGCGTCTCGGTGCACGGTAGTTGAGTGACGATTGAAAATCAACAGAGCCGAACAGGGTAATGCGCGAGGAAAACCGACCGGTCCAGGAATAGGTGTCGCTTTGGTATAGTTTGTCATTATAATAACCTTCATTCATCGATCTGAAAATATTGGCATTGGCAGTCAGCTTCCACCACGGCGCCGGATCGTAGGTAAGGTTGAATTCAAAACCGTAGGAATCTCCTGTCGAGAGGTTAATAGGGGTGATGGTAGTGAAACCGGTGGAGTCGACGGATGTGATATTCTCCACGACGCCCAGCCTGCGGCGGTAGTAAATGCTCGAAAGCAACGTGCCTTTGTTCATATTCAGCAAATGTCCGGCTTCGAATGAATGCGTGAACTCGGGGTTCAGGAGCGGGTTACCCGCACGGAAAACACGAGAATCGCT
>DATMSL010000475.1:0-10726 GCA_035565435.1 Dyadobacter sp.
GTCGGCCCTGAATTGTACGGCAATCCCTGCAAGTTAGCTATTTTAGGGGGAAATGACCGAGTTATGTATGGTTTATTATGCATTGAAACGAAGATTAATGCATCGATGATCGTTTTGGCGCAATCTGTGGTATCTTTGAAAATCATTGAAAAAACAGGGCCGCAACCCTGCATGTATAAGCAGATCCTTCATTAATGAATTCCAAACTGATCCGGACGATTTTCCTGGCCCTCGCATTCGGTTTTCTCGTGCTTTGGGTACTCGAATTCCGGCGCGCCGGGCTTTTAGAAAGCTACTGGCTTTTACTGTTGTGCATTGTTTGCTTTTTGCTATTCCAATTCAGCCGGTTGAAAGCCGCTACGCTTGCAAAACAGGCAGGTGAACCGGAGGCAGCGCGGAATAAGACATCGGCTGTCGGCCGTCGGCGGTCGGCTGTTGGCGGGCAGCAGCCGATGGTTAATATCCAACCCGGTAAAAAGCCAAAGAAATGAACCTGATATTCCTGGTTACGACGATCGTATTCTTCATGCTGGCCGGCTACTATGGCGCGGTGCGGTCGGTGTTGCTGGACGTGTGGATCGACCGGTATTCGTTCCGTCACGAGAAGAGCGAGCAGGTGGAGCAGACACTCTACTGGCGCCGCATTCTCCGGATGATACGCCTGCTGTCTGTAGCATTGGGCTGCTTTATGGGGGTAGTTACGGTATTTCCTTTGTTTGAGCTGAATACGGGCACACAAAACTGGCTGCTGATCGTCGCATTGTTCGCGGCGCTGGCGGTTTTGTGGATGGGCAGCTATTCGAGCTGGGTGAAAATAGGGCGCAGCTTTCCCAAAGTGCTGGACCTGAAAGCATTTCCGGTGCGCTTCGGCGAATGGCTGATGACGCCGCTCTACTGGGTGATAGAGCCATTTGTAAAGGAAAATATTCTCTCGCCATCATTGCGCGACGACATTATCTCGGCCGACGATCCCGATTTCGACGACCACAGCATTGAAGAGAAGATGTTCATCAATGCACTGGACTTCAAAGATTTGCGGATCCGGGACTGTATGATCCCGCGTATGGAGATCTCCGCGGTGAATGTGAATGCGAGTATCGAGGATTTGCGTACAGCATTTCTGACGAGCGGCCATTCCAAAATCATTGTGCATCGGGAATCGGTGGACGAGGTGCTGGGGTACTGCCACGCATTGTCGTTGTTTAAAAAGCCGAAGGAAATCAGCAGCATTATCACACCCATTCTGATCGTGCCCGAGGCCATGCCTGCGCGCGACCTCATGCTACGTTTTCTCGAAGAACGTCGCAGCATTGCATTGGTAGTGGATGAATTCGGTGGAACATCAGGTCTAGTGAGCGTCGAGGACGTGGTAGAGCAGATTTTCGGGGAAATCCAGGACGAATACGATACCACCGAAGACTGGACCGAACGGCAGCTCGATGATCATACGTACATGCTCAGCGCACGCCACGAACTCGATTATTTGAATGAAAAATACGGCTGGGAGCTTCCCGAAGGCGATTACGATACGATAGCCGGTATGCTCATTCATTTCTACGGCGACTTACCCGACGAGAACGAAGTGGTGGATATCCCGCCTTATTCTTTCCAGATCGTTTCCGTCCAGGACACCCGCATCGAGCTCGTGAAACTGACCATAGAAGACCGAAGAGTTGAACGGAATGGCCATAGTTAAACCATGATTATCAAGTCCCAGAACACATTCATGACCAGATTCGCCCGGATTTCAGTTTTAATACTGGTATTTCCAATTATTGCATTTGCCCAACAAGCAAAGCTCAAATCTGAAATCGAGAATATCAGCCAACAGGCAAAAGGTATCGTAGGCGTGGGAGTGATGGATTTGAAAACAAAAGAAACTTTGCTGATTAATCAGGATCACAAGTTTCCGATGCAAAGTACCTTTAAATTTCCGCTGGCAATGGCTGTCTTGGACCTGGTGGACAAAGGGAAATTGAAACTGGATCAGAAAATACATGTCACTCAGGCACAGCTCGATCAGGAGACGCACAGTCCGATGCGCGATAAACGCCCCAAGCAGGATTTTGATATCACCATTGGTGAACTGCTGAGCTACTCGGTTTCGGAAAGCGATAACAATGCATGCGATATTCTTTTTGAATTGACGGGAGGTACTAAAAAGGTGAATGACTACATTCATTCTCTGGGTGTGAAAGACATCGCGATTGTGGCGACGGAGAAAGAAATGAAGGCTGGCTGGCATGTGCAATACACCAATTTTGCCCGGCCGTTGGCCTATCTTCAATTGCTGGACATCGTTTATAAGGGCAAGACGCTTTCCAAATCCAGTCACGATTTCTTGTGGAAAATACTGATCGCAGGTCCTACCGGTTTGAAAAGAATTAAAGGATTGCTGCCCGAAGGTACCATAGTGGCACATAAAACGGGCACTTCCGGTACCAATGACAAAGGAGTGGCTGCTGCAACGAACGATTTGGGAATCATTAAGTTAAAAAATAAGAGAGATATTGCCGTGGTAGTATTCGTTTCGGACGCCACTGCGAAAATAGATATGCGAGAACTGGTGATCGCCCAGATCGCGAAGGCGGCTGCGGATTATTATAACGGCCGATAGTCAGGATTACATTAACAGAGAGCAGTGCGGATTACAGTCGATAAAATAGGGAAGAAGTTCATCAAAGAGTGGATTGTCAGAAATGCCAGCTTCGAACTTGCAGCCGGTGAGAAATATGTATTTATAGGGCCGAACGGCAGCGGTAAATCGACGTTACTGCAACTGCTGACGGGTATGATCCCTGTTTCCGAAGGTAAAATCACTTACGCCGATCGGGACGGAAAGGAGATTGAAACGGACCATTGGTATAAGCACATTGTGATTGCCGCTCCGTACCTGGAACTGATCGAGGAGTTTACGCTGCGTGAGCAGATCGAGTTTCACAGCAAGTTCAAACCATTCAAAAATGGAATCTCAGCCAAGGATTTTGAGGATTTTATTCAGCTTCCGCATGCCAGCGGGAAAATTATCCGGCATTTTTCATCAGGTATGAAGCAACGGGTGAAATTGGGGCTGGCGTTTCTCTCGGATGTACCAGTGGTTTTTCTTGATGAACCAACAACAAATCTGGATGTGCAAGGCATCAATTGGTACCTCGATCACGTAATGGATAATACACAGAATCAGTTGGTTTTACTGGGTTCAAATGTGCAGCAGGAATACGAATTTTGTAAAAATATCATCTCGGTTTCTGCGTTCAAATAGAAAAACTTTGCCGCGCGGACTATGCAGAAAACTTTACGGCTTCTCCTCATATCGTTTCTGATTATCGTCCGCACAGCCGACCATTCCCGGGCTGCATCGGCCTATTTCATCGAAAACAAAGGACAATGGGACAGCGATGTCCGCTTCCGCGCCGCTATCCCTGGCGGTTTTTTGTTTTTGAAGTCGCATTCCCTGCTTTACGTACTTTATGATGACGCGAAAGTCTCCGCCATGCACGCGAAGGGGCATGCTCAGGCACCTGGCACACGCGAGGACATGAGTGCGCCAGGCCTGCGCGCGCACGGGGTGGAAGTAACGTTTCTCAATGCATCACCGACTTTGCGACATCAGCCATTAAAGGTAAGTAAAGGACGTTTCAACTACTTTCTGGGAAATGATGCCGGTACCTGGGCGAGTAGCGTGAACGGTTTTGAAGAAGTGGTTTACAAGGACATTTACCCGGATATCGACCTCCGTATTTACCTTAACCAGGCGAAGCTCAAATATGAATTCATGGTTAAACCCGGCGCGGATGCTTCGCGCATTAGTTTCCAGTATAAGGGCGCGGAGAAGGTTTCTTTGAATGAATCGGGGCAGATTGTGATCAAAACTTCGGTGGGGGATATCAAGGAAGCACAGCCGTACTCGTTTCAATCGGGCAGCAATGTGCGTACGACGGAAGTCCCGTCGGCATTCCGCATTTCCGGCGACAATATCGCGCATTTTGAGCTGCCTTCCGGCTACGACAAGTCATTGCCGCTCACTATCGACCCGGAGCTGATTTTTTCGACTTATTCGGGTTCCGTGGCCGATAACTGGGGCCACACTGCGACGTATGACGATGAGGGTAACCTCTATTCCGGCGGCACCGTGTTCGGAGCCAATTTTCCGGCGACAACCGGGGCCTTTCAAGTCAAGTTCGGTGGGTTGGTTGATGTTTCGATCATGAAATTCAATCCCGATGGTTCCGATTTGCTCTATGCGACCTTTCTGGGAGGTAATAATGGCGACGTTCCCACGAGCCTGATCGTAAATAGCCGGAAAGAGCTGCTGATTCTCGGGACGACGTCTTCTAAAAATTTTCCAACCAGAGATAATGCATTTCAACGCGTTTTTGGCGGCGGAACCGGCATAGAGCCAATTTCGGGAATCGGGATGACAAACGGTAGCGATCTCTTTGTGGCCAAACTTAATACTGCCGGTAACCAACTGACGGGTTCTACATTCGCCGGCGGCAGCGGCAACGACGGAGTGAGTATGACCGATAATGTGACGATCCGGAATTACGGGGACAGTTTCCGCGGTGAAATAGGCGTGGATAAAAATGACCAGGTGTATGTGGTTTCGTCCACCAATTCGGCGAATTTTCCCCTGAAAAACCCTGCACAAAACAAGTTGGCAGGCGGCCAGGACGGTGTGGTTTTGAAACTCTCCGCGGGGCTGGATCAGCTGTTGTGGTCGACGTACCTCGGCGGAGACAAATGGGATGCGGCGTATTCATTGAAAGTCGCTGCGAATAGCGAAGTATACGTAGCAGGAATATCCCAAAGCGGTAATTTGCAGACCAAGGTGGGAGTTTATCAATCGGCATTGAAAGGAACCGAGGATGGTTTCGTGGCACGTTTTGTAAATGACCAGCTATCGGCACTGACTTACATCGGGACCGACAAGGAGGACGGTGCTTATTTGCTGGACATCGACCAGAGCAACCAGGTGTATGTGTACGGACTCACGACAGGCAACTATCCGGTGAGCCAGGGCGTGTATCGGAATGCAAAAAGCGGCCAGTTTGTGCACGCATTGAATGCCTCCCTGACCCAAACCTTGTTCTCGACTATTATCGGTTCTGGCCGTGGTACGCCGGATATTTCACCAACGGCCTTTCTGGTAAGCGAATGCGGCAATATTTACCTCGCGGGCTGGGGCGGGAATGTCAATAGCGGCACGAATAACAACGTGGCCAGCAGTACCACCGGCTTGCCTGTCACCGACGACGCTATTCAGTCCGCTACCAACGGGAACAACTTTTACATCGCCATTCTGGAACAGGGTGCAAAATCTCTGCTCTACGCTACATTTTTCGGGAGCCTCGCACGTGACACCCGCCTGCAAGGCGATCACGTGGATGGGGGAACGAGCCGGTTTGATAAAAATGGGATGATTTACCACGCGACCTGCGCTTGCGGAGGCAGCCATTTCCCGACAACACCCCAAGCCTGGTCGGAAACCAATAATAGCGATAACTGCAACAACGCGGCTTTTAAGATTGATATCGACCGGTTGAAGGCGGATTTCGACGTTTATAAAGGCCAAACGAAAGATGTGCTTCGCGGCTGCGCGCCTCTGGAACTGACATTCGTGAACACCAGCGAAGGCGGCGTGGATTACATCTGGGAAGTCAACGGGAATACGATTTCGAGAGATGAAGGACAATCGGAATATGCATTTACCAAGCCGGGCGAATATACAGTCACGCTCACTGCGTACAACCGGTTGAGCTGCAAGCGAATGGATGTAGCTCAAAAGAAGGTCATAGTCGAAACATTAACGACAAAAGTTACGGGCGATACTACGGTTTGCGAAAACAGCATCGTAAAACTGAGCGCGAGCGGCGGCACCCAGTATAAATGGTCGCCGGCAACGGGGCTGGATAATGCGAATAGTGCCACGCCGGTTGCCACGGTGAAAGAAACGACCGAATATACAGTTGAAATCAGCAACAATGTGGGCTGTAAAGTGACGGAAAAGGTAAAACTGGATGTCGAGAAAAAGACCGACTTCGTCGATATGCCTGACACCGAGGTATGCCAGGGCGTTACCGTGACGCTGACCGTCTCAGGTAATGCGCCGCAATACAAATGGCATGCGACGGCGGGTTTAGAAGAAACAATCGGGAAATCGGTGACTGTAAAGCCGACGCAGACCACGACCTACCTAATTGAAGGCATGTATGAAGATGGCTGTCGCCCGGTTCGTGAAATTACGGTGAAAGTCGACCAGTCATATGCTCCGGACTTCGAGATAGCGCAATCGGGCGGGGCGTGTAATGAGCCGTTTTCCTACTCACTGACCAATAAAACAGGCAAAGCGCAGCGCTACGAATGGAATATGGGTACGGGCAATCCTGTGACCGACGCGGAAGTGAAGAACTACATTTATGAAGTTCCGGGCGAATATACCATCACCCTGACCGCCTACAATGCAGCCGGCTGCTCGCTTACGGCTTCCAAAAAGATCAATGCAGAACCCGCATTTACATTAAGTAATGTCATCACCCCGAACGGCGACGGGAAGAACGATTTTTTCATTGTTCCCGTCGCTTCATCCTCGCTGGAAATCTTCAATCGCTGGGGTAAATCCATCTTTAAATCAGTGGATTATAAAAACAATTGGGGGAAGGACATTGCCAACGGCACGTACCTCTACGTCGTCGACACACCGCAGGGTAATCATTGCAAAGGCTGGGTTGAAGTGTTGGAGTAGGGTGGTTTTGATTGTATTGCGGGAGGTGTTAACTTTATGTTGATCATTCACTTATCGATATGGAAAGAATTTACTTTTGGAAGTAAATGACGAGTTAGCCCGCGCTTGGCGCAATGCTCCCAGGCAATTCAGGGGAGAGACTTGAAAAGGATCTTGAAAACCAGATTTTTGAGAAAATACGTCAGGCTGAACGGGAAAACTTTTTTCGACTAGTGGATGATGTACGGGAGGAAGCGCAGCGGAATGGCCTCACACACGATAAACTTGAAAGCCTTTTGAATGGCGATTAGCAGATTCATTTTTGACACAAACACACTTATCAGCGCATTTTTGCTTGAAGGTAGTACTGCCGTGACCCGAAAGACAATAAGTTTTTGGAGCATGCCGCATTGAGCAATGCAACATGCAGTATTACGGGGATGAAGATTTGCTGATACTTAATCCGTTTAAAAATACAGCGATTTTAAATTCAAGAGATTTTTTAACACACTTCTAAATGTTATAATCATGAAAAAACTCTTTTCAATACTCCTGGTGATCCTAACCGTCTCTTTCGCCAAAGCGCAAAGCAACTTCGGCAAACAAATTGATGATAAGGAGGCGATTGCGGCGACGGCGCTTCCGGCGCAGATGGGTGATAAAAGCGAAATACAGGCTAAGGTGACAGGTACAGTGGAATCCGTTTGCCAGGCAAAGGGATGCTGGATGAAGGTCAACCTGGATAATGGCGAAACTATGCGGGTGGTTTTCAAAGACTACGCGTTTTTCGTACCGAAAGACATTGCCGGTAAAACCGTCGTTTTCGAAGGAGAAGCCAGGAAAACGTTGGTACCGGTAGAGCATTTGAAGCATTATGCGCAGGATGCGGGCAAGAGTAAGGAGGAAATAGCGCAAATCACCGAGCCGAAAGACGAATTGACGTTTATTGCCGATGGCGTAATTGTGAAATAATCTCTTTTCCAAACGGGAGAAATAGCCTGGCGGGCACTTTTGTAGCGATACATCGGTGTCCGTTTTTGCTTTTTTATGCTTCTCAGATCTATTTCAAATGTGTGCCTGGGCCTGTTGTTGAGCATTCAGGTTTTAGCGCAAAGTAGCCAGTATGTCTGGTGGAATCCTCAAACGGCTGCTTTTCCTGTTGTAGAAGGGCAGGCCTGGCCTACGAAGGAATTAAAAAGTCCGTATGACCGCTTGCCAGCGCGGGCCGAAAAACAGGTTCGTGATGTGGTCTGGAACTTGTCCAACCAATCGGCCGGGCTGATGATCCGGTTTCGCGCCAATGCTTCCAATATCAAGGTTCGTTACGCTGTGGGCGGCAAGCACGCGCTCCCGCATATGCCCGCAACGGGCGTGAGCGGCGTGGACCTCTACGCTATAAGCAGCGATGGCGAATGGCGCTGGTGCGCCGGCAAATATGCATTTGGAGACACCATTACCTATGATTTCAGAAACCTGTCTCCAAATGATAATTACCACAAACACGGACGAGAATACCGATTGTTCCTGCCGCTATATAACAGTGTTAAATGGCTGGAAATCGGCACGCCGGAGGGCACGGAATTTATTCCGTTGGCCGTGCGGCCCGATAAACCGATTGTTATTTACGGTACTTCAATCGCACAGGGCGCGTGTGCGTCGCGGCCGGGTATGGCTTGGACGTCGATTCTGAGCCGGAAAATGGACCGACCGCTGATTAACCTCGGCTTTTCAGGAAATGGCAGGCTGGAAAGCGAAGTCGTGGATCTCCTGGGGGAAATCGACGCAAAGGTTTATGTGCTGGATTGTCTTCCTAACCTGACAATCCGGCCGGATTCGAAACTGGGTATCACGAAGGAAGAAATTAAAAAACGGGTAATCAGCACTGTTACCACACTTCGCCAGAAGCGGCCGGATGTTCCCATCGCCCTTGCGGAGCATGCGGGTTACACCGACGAGGACATTAATCCCCAAAGCAAGTATTACTATGTGGAGGTCAACGAAGTTCTGAAAGACGCTTTCGCTGCATTAAAATCGCAAGGTTTTCAGAATGTTTATCTGATACCGAAAGAAGATTTCGGGCAAACTTACGAGTCGACCGTGGACGGAACGCACCCGACGGACCTTGGGATGCTGCAATATGCCGATGGTTATGAAAGGCATTTGAGGAATATTCTTCACGAGCCGTCAACCGAGCTTTCGACCACCCGCCCGGTAACTCAAATGCGCGAGTTGCACAATTATGATTGGGAAAAACGGCACTCGGAAATTCTCGAACTAAATCGGAAAACCTCGCCAACAGTCGTCGCGATCGGCAATTCCATTACGCATTTCTGGGGCGGCTTGCCCAAAGGGCCGAGAGCGGTTGGTGAATCGTCGTGGAGTAACACTTTCGGGAAAAATTCCGTGAATATGGGCTATGGTTGGGACCGCATCGAAAATGTGCTGTGGCGTATTTATCACGGAGAACTGGACGGTTTCAAACCGAAACAGATTTTTATCAATATCGGTACGAATAATCTCGGTTTGAACAGCGACGAGGAAATTGTGGCGGGTTGGAAACAGCTTATCGAAGCGATTAAATATCGTCAACCGGAGGTGCAGATCGTGATGATGGGCATTTACCCACGACGGGAGCAGGAGTGGCGTGTAGCTGTATTGAATGACAAGTTGGTACAAGTCACGGGCGAAGCCAATGTGCTGTTTGTGAACCCGGGGAAGGTGTTCCTGAAAGACGATGGCAAGATCGATGAGTCGCTATTTTCCGATGGCTTGCACCCGAATGAAAAGGGGTACAGTCTGCTGGGCAATGCGATCAAACCTTTTGTGAAATAGGCATTAGAGTACAACGCCAATCCCAAAAAGGATCACGAAAAGCAATGTCGAAAGCGCCATTTGTTTCAGGTACGGATCGAGTTCGCTGGCTTTGGTGAGCCGGGAAATAGCCAGTCCGTTTTTGACAAAAAGCGGAAAGCTGAGGAAGAAAATCAGACTGGTATAGCTGGAAAAATGCTGTGCGGTGTAAATGGTCACACAAAGCATGCCGATCAGCAGAATGCACCAGTGATAAACAATGGCTTTCTCGCGCCCGATACGTACCGGGATGGAGTTTTTTCCGGTCGCACGGTCGGAGTCAATGTCGCGGATATTGTTGATATTCAATACGCCTACGGCAAAGAGGCCGCAACTGGTAGCTGGTAGGAGCAAGCCCCAGTTCCAAACGTGGGTATGTAAAAAGTTGCTGCCAAGTACACCCACCCATCCAAAAAAGATTAGTACGGAAAGGTCGCCGAGGCCGACGTAGCCATAAGGCCGCTTACCCGCCGTGTAGGTGATCGCTGCGATAATGCACGCAATGCCGATTCCCAGAAACACCCAGAATGTATTCGCGGGCGCCCCTTTCAATGCGATGGTCAGCAAAGTAATGCCTGAAATCAATGCTAGTACCGAGAAAATGATGATAGCGCGAAGCATTTTTTCGGCCGTAATATGCCCCGAATGCACAGCCCGGCGCGGACCTTCACGAAGTTCGGTATCTTTACCATTCACGGCATCGCCATAGTCATTCGCGAAGTTGGAAAGTACTTGCAGCAAAACGGTCGTCAGCACGCTCAAACCCGCCACCGGCCAGCTGAATTGCCCCGAGGCCGCGGCCAGAAAGCAGCCCATTAAAATACAGGATAAGGCAAGAGGTAATGTACGCGGACGTGCGGCTTCAATCCAGGGGTTCATTTTCAGGTATTGTTAATTCGGGTATTCAGGCTGCTGCTTTTTGCTCGGCCCAGTTGATGATTTTTTCGGCGACGTCGAGACCTCCGGTTGAAACCGACACAAGACGATTTCCATCGTAGCTCATTGCAAGATGAAGCGTATTGTAGGCTTCTATGAATAATGAAAGCATTTTTTTGTCTACCGCGGATAATTGTTCCCTATACCAATCGACACTTTTTCTGCCTTTTTTCTTGTCTCCAAAAACGACATCCAATGCTTCCAGAACACCTATAT
>DATMSL010000476.1:0-2179 GCA_035565435.1 Dyadobacter sp.
CCTGGAAAAGGACTTGCCCGGTTCTGACAAAACTACATCTTGATGATAGGTCTTACTTCGACATTACCGCCCGCGGCCAGGATCGGGCAGCCTTTGGCCATTTCGGTTGCTTCGCCCAATGATTCCGCCCGCACCATAATGAAGCCTCCGACAGATTCCTTCGTTTCGATGTAAGGCCCGTCCGTGACGAGCTTAGCCGGCCTTACCACATTGCCTTCATTTGCCAGTTGGTTTCCGCGGTCCACGAGCTTACCCTGAGCCGCAATGCCACCAATCCAGTCCATCCATTTCTGCATACTGGTTTGCAGTTCGTCAGGCGACATTCCGCCCATTACTGCCGGATCATTTCTAAAAACAAACAGAAAGTCATTCATTTTGATATAAGGTTTAAGTTTTAAAGCCTATTGACGAACGCCCGGCGCCGGGCTGGACAAAAGTTTAGCTTTTTTCTCAAAAAAAATTACATACCCTGCCAAAGTGCGCATCTGCATTGGTACGATTGTTTCAATAAGCGGCCTAAAAATCAATCGCATACCATTGCAAACAGACCTTGGAATGACCACCACACGCACGCATTCGAAAAAAAGACGCACGGCTAAAATACTGATCGGGATTGTGATCGGCATCCTGGCAATCCGGCTGATTTTGCCTTATGTCGTCCTCCATTTTGCCAACAAGAGCCTGGCGAATATGAACGGCTATTACGGACATATCGACGACATTGATCTTGCCATCATCCGCGGGGCTTACCAGATCGACAGCATTTATATTAATAAGGCGGATCGCCGAACGGAAGGCTCTGCTACCCCGGAGCAAACGCCCTTTTTCGCATCCAAAGAGATCGACCTGTCGATCGAATGGAAGGCGTTGTTCAGAGGTTCCATCGTGGGCGAACTCGTTTTTCAGAGACCTTACCTTCGCTTTACCAAAGATAAAGTCGAGCCGAAAGAAGTGGTGAAAGACTCCGCCGATTTCCGCAAGATCCTGGACAAGTTCATGCCTCTGAATATCAACCGCTGCGAGCTGCGGGGAGGTGCGATCCAATATAAGGATTTCAGCTCCAAACCAAATGTCGACATTGCCATGACCAACGTGAACTTGCTCGCCCAGAACCTCCGCAACAGCTACGATTCATCGGCCGTCCTGCCCGCGAGTATTCACGCAACCGCGGATGTGTACGAGGGCCAGCTCCGCTTTGATGCCAGGCTCAACCCGCTGGCCGATGCCCCTACTTTCGATATGAGTGCAGAACTGGCCCATACCAATCTGGTAAAGCTCAACGACTTTTTCCAGGCATATGCCAAAGTAGATGTCAACGACGGGCGCTTCGGGCTGTATACGGAGGTGGCCGCGAAAGATGAGGAATTCAAGGGATATGTGAAGCCCGTGATCAAAAATCTAGACATACTGGGTAAGGAAGACCGGAAGGACAACCTATTGCGAAAACTATGGGAAGCCATTGGAGGTGGAGCAGGCAAGTTGTTTGAAAACAAAAATAAAGACCAGGTAGCGACCAAAATCCCTTTCGAGGGTCGGCTCGATGACCCCAAAACGAATGTATGGGTGGCCATTGTCAACATCCTGCAAAATGCATTTATCCATGCCATTCAGCCTTCCATCGACAATGAGATCAGCATTGCGTCGGTGAAGGAGGATAAAAAAGAGAAGAAGACCTTTTTTCAGAAGATCTTCTCCAAAGATGACGACGAAAACAAGAAGGGTAAAAAGGACAGAAAAAAAGATAAATAGCTATTCCTGTGAGCCGGTATCCCCATTTGTAAGTCCTGAAAAACCACCTTTCTTGTTCTTATGCAGTCGTTGTGCTGCATCGATGGAATGCGAAGTATGGATGTCGCTATCCTCTTCCGACATTTGGGCCAGTTTCTGGTAAAACTTACGCAGTACATCAAGCTCCGCTTCACTCAGGTCCTCGATATCCACCATCCGGTTGCTTGCAAAGCGGCTGGCTCCTATCAGCTCATTCAGTTTCAATTGAATGGCTTTCGAATCTTTGTTCTGTGATTTTTGGATCAGGAAAACCATCAGAAAAGTGACGATCGTCGTACCCGTATTGATCACCAGCTGCCACGTATCAGAATACCCGAAGATCGGCCCGGTAATACCCCAAACCAGTATGATACCAAATGCTACGCCGAATGCTACTGAACTACCCGTCCAG
>DATMSL010000477.1:0-1510 GCA_035565435.1 Dyadobacter sp.
TATTTATAGTCTTTCGGCGAAACGAGCGTCTCCTTCAATGCACGCGGCGATACCCATCTGAGCAGGTTCAAAACCGATCCAGCCTTATCATTTGTACCTGATGCCCGCGCCCCACCGAATGGCTGCTGCCCTACCACGGCCCCGGTCGGCTTGTCGTTTATGTAGAAGTTACCCGCTGCATTTACCAAATGTCTGGTCGCATATTCAATGGCATAGCGATCTTTTGAAAACACTGCACCCGTCAACGCATAGGGAGAAGTGGCGTCGATGACAGGAATGACCTGCTCGAATTCATTTTCATCATACACATATATAGTAAGCACCGGCCCGAAGATCTCCTCGCACAGGGTCACATAATCCGGCTTGAAAGCCTGGATAACGGTCGGCTCAACGAAATACCCTTTACTCTTGTCAAAATTGCCCCCTGCGACGATCTCTGTGTCGGCGCTGGCCTTTGCCCCATCTATATAAGAAGCGATCTTGTCGAACGATTTTTCATCAATCACTGCATTCACGAAATTCGAGAAATCCTCCACGCCTCCCATTTTGATTTCGGCCAGGTCAGCGAGCATGAATGCTTTTACCTCTTCCCACAAATTGGAAGGAATATAAGCCCGTGAAGCCGCCGAGCATTTCTGCCCCTGGTATTCGAATGCGCCGCGTACAAGGCCGGTAGCAACCGCCTTAGCGTCCGCAGATTTATGCGCGAGCACGAAGTCCTTACCGCCCGTTTCGCCCACTATTCTTGGAAATGTCTTATAGGTAGCGATATTCTCGCCAATCGTTTTCCAGATCGTTTGAAACACCTTGGTACTACCTGTGAAATGTACTCCCGAGAAATCAGGATGTTTGAAGATCACGTCGCCTGCAATCGGTCCATCTGCCAGAACCATATTGATAACACCGTCAGGCAGCCCTGCTTCCCTGAAAACTTTCATGATTACATTAGCTGCGTATACTTGCGTAAAAGCCGGTTTCCAGATCACCACATTACCCATTAATGCAGGAGCAGCGGGCAAATTTCCGGCAATGGCCGTGAAGTTGAATGGGGTAATAGCGAAAATGAAGCCTTCTAACGGGCGGTATTCCATACGGTTCCATACGCCTTCGGAAGATATAGGTTGCTCTTCATAAATGTCCCGCATAAAATTCACATTAAGTCGAAGGAAATCAATGATTTCACAAGCCGAATCGATCTCCGCCTGATAGGCATTTTTGGACTGCCCCAGCATAGTCGCAGCATTCATTTCGGCGCGGTACGGACCAGCGATTAGCTCCGCCGCTTTCAGGAATACCGCTGCGCGTTGCTCCCAGGTAAGTGTTGCCCAACCTTTTCTCGCTTCCAAAGCCGCATCGATCGCTTTGACCACATCTTCTTTGGCTCCCTCATGAAAATAGCCCAGAACGTGCTGATGATCGTGGGGTGGAGATACAGCCTTTTTATTCTGTGAATAAACTTCCTCACTACCTATATATTGCGGTATATCAATGACTTTGGCCCTGGCCTCCG
>DATMSL010000478.1:0-10963 GCA_035565435.1 Dyadobacter sp.
GATTTAATGGACGGCGTTTGTAGAAAAGGTAAAGAAATTTCGAAGGACTTTTTTCGTAGTCACCAGTTGCATGGTCTTGAAGTGTAAGGGGTATATCCTTATATTTGAAAACATATCATTCTGAATCAATCCTAAAAGACATTTTTAAGCATGGGAATAGTAGAGCGAAGAGAGCGGCTTAGAATACAGGTACGCTCAGACATCGTGAAGACAGCCAAGGACATAGCCCGCGAGGATGGCTGGACGGCTGTTTCGATTCGCAAAATTGCTGATGTGATTGAATACAGCCCGCCTATTCTCTACGAGTATTTTGAAAGTAAGGACAAGCTCCTGGAAGCCATCCGTATGGAGGGATTCGACTATTTGCAGACGGAGTTTGTGAAGATAAAAGGGCATTTCAGTAATCCCCAGAAACAGCTGGTGGAAGTTGCGCAGACGATCTGGCATTTCGCGGTCGAAAACCCGGAGGTTTTCCAGGTAATGTTCAATCTCGAAGGGGCCTATTGTGATTCGAAGAAAGCCTATTCGCAGGCGATGAGCATCAAGGACAACCCGGTTTGGGAAATGATTGCAAGCCTTCGCCCGAAATCGGGAGAGCTTGTTACCAAAACGTATTATGAATGGTGGTGCCTTACCTTCGGGTTTATCAGCATTACCATGACTACTCAGCCTCGTTACGCGTTTCCACAAGCCGAGCCTGTGTATATGGAAGGCATCCGGAGATTCATCCGGAGCATTATGTAACAGAAGGCGAAGAATGTTGGCGTATCTCTATTTTGCTTTGGTGATAAACCAGTGAATATGGAGGTACGCTTTTCGTTAGCCAGGCATTTCCGCCAATGATCGAGTCATGGCCGATCACGGTTTCTCCTCCCAGAATCGTCGCATTGGCGTATACCACCACATTATCTTCAATCGTCGGGTGACGCTTGTGTGATGCGAGCGACTTCGAAACGTGCGTCGCGCCGAGTGTAACACCCTGATAGAGCTTCACATTATTTCCGATATGGGTCGTTTCGCCGATCACCACCCCTGTGCCGTGGTCGATGAAGAATGAATGGCCGATGGTCGCATTCGGGTGGATGTCGATCCCCGTTTGGCTATGGGCAAATTCCGTGAGCATGCGGGGAAGCAACGGAATGCCGCTTTTGGCAAAGGAATGTGCAAAGCGGTAGGTAGCAATGGCCATAAACCCGGGGTACACCGAAATCACCTCTTCGATGCTGACGGAAGCCGGGTCGTTGTCGGTAATAGACTTGGCGTCGGTGAGGAGTGCCTCGTAAACACCAGGGATTTGTGCGAACACTTCGTCCAGTATTTCCTCTGTATCACGTTCAAGCTGAGGCAGGAGCGGTTGCAGCATGCAGCTCAGGTCGTGGCGTAAATCGGCATATTTCATGGCCAGATCCTTGGCCGGGCAGCTCGGGCAGTCCTTGCTGATCGGGAAGAGGAAATTGATCAGGTTCTGGATAAATTTCCCGGCGTCCTGCCTTGAAGGAAGCTTATACCGGTATTTTTCATTCTGCGCGGACAGGCGCTCAAAGAAAAGTGCTTGCTGGGTGGCTGTCATTAAAATAGAGGTTAACCTAAACCGTTAAACCATTGCTGGCATTGCTTTTGAATATCCAACAACGAAATGCACCGAAAAATTTTGAGAGTGGCATCTTCTTTTTAAAAAAGGCCATTTATCAGTTTTTTCTCCCGATAAAATCGTATATTGAAATATCCTGTGAATTTAGGAAATAAGGAAAGATTCTTTACGGCGTATGTTAAGTTTTAAATTACTTCGTTCGGCTATCCTGTTCCTCTCTTTATCCGTTTCACTGAGCTCCTGCTTTTCGCGGTACATTATTTCAGCCAAGGAAGTGCGGAGGCATTATGCAGATAAGAAGGTCAAGCCGAAGGAAATCTTCATCAAGAACGACACTCTTTCACTCTCGCTGGCCAGCATGGGGCCTGATACGCTCCCGATGCTGCTGCTCATTCACGGTGCTCCCGGATCACTGTGGGGGTATATGAACCTGATGGACGACGAGGATCTGCAAAAGCATTTTCATATCGTATCAGTCGATAGAGTGGGTTATGGTAAGTCACGGCTGAAAAAACGGCGGTATGTGACTTCCATTGAAACACAGGCCCATGCTTTGCTCCCGGTATTCTCGCTAAATAAAAGTAATCAGAAGGTAATCGTGCTGGGAAGGTCGTATGGGGCGCCCATAGCGGCCCGGCTTACATCCATGGCGCCCGACCAGGTGAAAGAGCTCATCATGGTTTCGCCGGTGATCGATCCTGAGACCGAGCGTTTCTTCTGGTTTTCCAAATGGGGTAGGATGAGTTTTATACAGCTTTTTCTGCCAAGAGCATTCAACGCGGCAACGGCCGAAAAATACAGCCACGCCGATGAGCTCCGTAAAATGCTGCCGGTATGGGAGCAGCTCAGCGTCCCCACCACTGTGATCCAGGGGGGCAACGACTGGATCGCTGATCCGACGAATATCGACTTTGCCAAAAAACATATCAAGAGCAAACGCGCCCAATATATTTTCCTGTATAACGCGGGGCATATGATTACCTTTTCACACGCGGCGATGATTAAGGAAATGTTGCTGAAAAGCAGATTGTTTCAGGATAAGATCACCGCGTTGGGGCGGAAAGGTGAAGAAATGGGAAATGAATAGGTTATCCAACCGGCATTCAAGAAGAAAGCGGCAGATCACAGGACCTGCCGCTTTTCTGTTAATAATTAACCTATGGTAATACGTGAAATTGTATTTCACCTAAAACAACTATACTCCATAGGACGACATTCGTACCGGCTACCATTACAAACGGTCGGCATTATCTCAATACTTTTTGCGTCACCGAGTCTTTCGCATTGCTTGCTCGGATCAGGTACATACCCGGTGTGAGGTTACGCATGTCAAATACTTCCTGGACGGAAATTTCAGGCGTCTTGCTGGCGATTTCCGTCAGAATGCGCCCATTCATGTCGATCAGCTGCAAACGGATGATAGCCCGCTGCCTGCTATACGCTTTTACGGTCACAAAATTCTCGGTAGGCACCGGATAGGCCTGTATGGCCATCGACACCTCCGAAGACGATACCACCGGTGTGGAAGTGATCACACCACCATATTCCGATGATTCGTAAGGTGGAATTTCAACGGTGTTTCCTGGTCTGTCGATCACGGTCACCATTCCTTCCCGGTAGCTTTCAGAAATTTTAACGCCGTCGCGCCATTCCGTAACTACCATTGCAAAGAGGTAATTACCTACCACTTCGGGCGCTGTCCAAACCAGCTTTTTCTGCGCTGCATCCACTTTAAATGTACCGGTAGCACTGATTTCATTAGGAAACAAATAGCTGTGGTCGAGCATCCGCACGCCACACGTGCCGGGCGAAGGTTTACTCAGCCGCGCTACCCGTATGGTAATGCTGTCGTTATCTGCCGCAGTTGGTTTTAAATCAATGGAAAATACCTGCCGTACGCCCGCTTCAAATTCAAGGTTAGGCAGCACTGGCGTGGAATTTTGCTGTTGCGTATCGAGCACCGTCCAAAGAAATTGGGGAGTGTTTAGTGAATTCGGCAGGTTAAGTATTTGCCCGGTGCGATTGTCCAATGCCATCGAAAGCTGGTAAATGCCCGAAGTAGGGAACGTGTAGCTGATCTGGAATTCTCCCACTGATACTTTGTTGGAAATTGCTGTAATCGACGTTCTGGGCAGGTCTTTGATGGCCCCATCGCCCATACAGACCGTTACAGAATTTAGCGAATTAACCGCAGCCTCGCCGTTTTCTACGTCAAGATAGAGCCTTACCTTGATATTGTAAGTTTGCCCCGACACATGATTTGCCAGGATTTCTCCGCCTCGCAGGTGCGACGCGTGCGCATACACCGAAAGCAGGACCAGTAAGAGAATGCTGTAAACTGATTTCATATAGAGGAAAAAAGAAGCCGTGAGGTTACATATATATATGTTCAAAACGCGCGGAAGGCGCGTTTTTGTATGGCTTCCTGAAAACAAACTGCTAGTCCTTATAAATCAATATTTCACGTTTGCCATCACTTTTAATGTAGCCGCGGTACATTCCCTCGCTATTGAAGGGCATCGCTACGTTACCATTCCGGTCGACCGCGATGATTCCACCTTCGCCGCCTCTGTCGACGAGCTTTTTCATCACCACTTCGTTGGCGGCATTTGCCAGGGAAAGTCCTTTGTATTCCATGAGCGCCGAAATATCGTGCGCTACGACGGAACGGATGAAGTACTCGCCGTGCCCCGTTGCCGAAACTGCACAGGTGGCATTGTTGGCGTAAGTGCCGGCCCCTATGATCGGCGCATCGCCGATACGTCCGTAGCGCTTGTTGGTCATGCCGCCCGTGGAAGTTCCTGCCGCCAGGTTACCATATTTATCTAATGCCACACAGCCCACCGTCCCGAATTTTTTCCCTTCCGTAAAAATCAAATCTTCCTCGGAGCGAAACCCGGTCTTAGGCTCTTTTTTAAGGGAGGAAGGGGAGGAAGGGAGGAAGGGGCCATTTGCTTTTTCTCCCTTTCCTCCATTCTCCCTATTGTTATGATCCAGCTCCGTCTTCTCCTGCGCTTTGGCGCGCTCCAATGCTTTGAACCGCGTTTCGGTATAGAAATACGAAGGATCTACGATTTCAAGCCCTTTCTCTTTCGCAAATTGTTCGGCACCCTTGCCGGCCATCATCACATGCACCGATTGGTCCATTACCGCAATGGCCGCTGAAATCGGATTTTTGATAGTTGTAACGCCGGCCACAGCACCCGCTTTCAGCGTTTTGCCTTCCATTATGGCTGCATCCAGCTCATTTTTGCCTTCACTCGTAAACACAGCACCTCTACCCGCATTGAACAGCGGTGAATCTTCCATGACGTGAATGGCCGCTTCGACAGCCTGCACGCTGGTACCGCCCTTTTTGAGCACCTCATAACCTTTTTCCAGCGCGATATTCATCGCTTCACGATATGCTTTTTCACGCTCGGGTGTCATGTTCGCGCGCGTGATTGTGCCTGCACCCCCGTGTATGACGAGCGTGATCTTGTCCGAAAAATCCTGCGCGAATGCCGAAATACAGGAGCATGTAATCAGTAGGGTAAGGGAAAGCTTTTTCATGAAATAGTAATTTGAGTGATGATTTCAAATCTAGTAACTAAAATCCTATATCCCTATCGGGCTGATAATGGGTAGGGTAGGTGCCGAATGTACGAAAAGCGCTTTTTTTAAGCAGTAGAGCGTATTCTGGTGTTACTTTTGGTAGTTCTGATTAAAATTTATTTAAAAAACCGAAAACTGATGAAAAAAGTAGTGCTTGGCCTGGGAGTTCTTCTGGGCAGCCTGTATGGTTCGGCCCATGCGCAGCAAACTGCCGATTGGAAGTATGTGCAAGGCAGGATCGTAACGCCATGGGCGGAAAAGGTGGTGGCAGCAAACCCGCTTCCCGAATATCCCCGTCCGCAAATGGTACGCCCGAACTGGCAGAATATCAACGGCCTGTGGAACTACGCGATCGTTCCCCAAAGCGCTGGCGATAGCAAACCTGCCACCTTCGATGGAAAGATATTAGTCCCGTTTGCTGTTGAATCCGCATTGTCGGGCGTGGGCAAAACGGTGGGCAAGGATAGCATTCTCTGGTACCAGCGCTTAATCGATTTTGCACCGAAATTGAAAGACCAGCGCGTGCTAATCCACTTTGGCGCCGTCGACTGGAAAGCTGAAGTATTCGTGAATGGCAAACCTGCTGGAAGCCATCAGGGCGGTTACGATCCGTTCAGCTTTGACATTACCGACCTGCTTGTGAAGAAAAAGCAGCAGGAAATCGTCGTGAAAGTGTGGGACCCGAGCAGCGACGGCCCGCAACCGCGCGGTAAACAAATCAAAAACCCGCACGGGATCTGGTACACGCCGGTAACCGGTATCTGGCAGACGGTTTGGCTGGAAACGGTTGCAACAAGCCATATTACCAAAGTTACGCCGGTAGCCGACATCGACAGGCAGACTCTAACCGTAAATACGGAGGTCGCAAGCGCTGGGGCATCCGATAAGGTGAAAATCACCGTCTGGGACGGTGTAAACAAAGTGGCTGAACAGGAAGTAGCGCCCAATCAGCCTGCTACGCTGAACATCAGCGATGCGAAACTCTGGTCGCCGGATGCACCTAACCTTTACAATCTGACAGTGACGCTTACCCGCAACGGAAAGCCGGTGGACGAGGTGAAAAGCTATGCCGCCATGCGTAAAATAGGGGTTCAGGTGGATGAAAACGGCATTCAGCGTATGACGCTGAACAACAAGTTCCTTTTCCAATACGGCCCCCTCGACCAAGGCTGGTGGCCGGATGGCCTGTACACCGCGCCTACCGACGAGGCATTGAAGTTCGATATTCTGAAAACCAAGGAAATGGGCTTCAACATGATCCGCAAACACGTGAAAGTGGAGCCTGCGAGGTGGTACCGCTATTGCGATGAACTTGGAATGCTCGTATGGCAGGATATGCCGAGCGGCGACCTGGGTAACAACTGGGAAATGCGTCCAGGTATTACTGGCAACGAAACCGATAAAAAGCGTACGCCGGAGTCTGAAAATATCTACAAAACAGAATGGAAGGCGATTATGGATGCCAACCGTTTCTTTCCTTCGATCGTGGTTTGGGTGCCGTTCAATGAGGCGTGGGGACAGTTTAAAACGGCTGAAATCACTAACTGGACTATGCGATACGATCCGTCACGCCTGGTAAACAGCGCCAGCGGTGGTAATTTCGAGCCGGTGGGGCACATTATCGATTTGCACAACTATCCCGCACCGGTGATGCCGCGCCCCGATTTGTTCGGTCAGAAGCAGATTATTGTTTTGGGAGAATTTGGCGGTCTTGGCTTGCCGGTCGACCAGCACGTTTGGCAGCAGAAAGATAACTGGGGTTATCAGAGCTTTAAAAATCAGGAGGAGCTTTACAATCGCTATGCGACGTTCATCGACCGTTTCGAACCTTTGATTAAAAAGGGGCTTTCAGCGGCGGTTTACACGCAGACAACCGATGTGGAAGTGGAAACCAATGGTTTGATGACATATGATCGTAAGGTGATCAAATTCCCTGAAACGAAGTTGAAGCAGATCCATTCTAAACTTTACGACCCTTCGTTTGTGAAGTTGAAACCGTAAATCAGGTAATGCATTCAAGCAAAATAGCCCGGAGCGATCCGGGCTATTTTCATTTTAACAATATCAAAAAGCGTTACTTCCCTTTCATTTGCGCTTCTACAACGGCAATCGCCACCATGTTCACGATTTCCCGCACCGAGCTGCCCAGTTGCAGCACGTGTACCGGCTTTTTGAGGCCCAGAAGGATTGGTCCGATCGTTTCGAGTTCCGCAGCTTCTTTCAGCAGGTTGTAAGCGATGTTACTGGCCGAAAGGTTCGGGAAGATCAATGTATTCGCGCCGCCGTCTACCAGGTCGCTGAACGGATGATTTTCCTTTAATAATGCGGTATTGAATGCAAGGTGCGCCTGCAATTCACCTTCCACGATCATCGACGGGTTACGTTTTTTCAGGATGGCGGTCGCGTCCCGCATTTTTTCGGCGTCCGCGCCTTTGGCACTGCCATAGTTGGCATAAGTTACCAATGCAATGCGCGGCTGGATGTTGAAACGCTCCACTGCCTTTGCAGTCAGTTCGGTGATTTCCACGATATCATCCACTGTCGGATCGAGGTTCACGGTCGTGTCGGAGAAGAACAACGGGCCTTTTGGCGTAAGCAAAATATACATACCGGCCACTTTGTTGACGCCTTCCTGCTTGCCGATCACTTGCAGCGCAGGACGGATCGTGTCGGGGTAAGTTCTTGTCAGACCGGAAATGAATGCATCCGCCTCGCCAGTTTCGACCATCATCGAGCCGAAATAGCTTTTGAAGTACATTGTACGGCGCGCTTCGATCGGCGTGAGGCCTTTCCGTTGGCGTTTTTCGAACAGTTTCGCGGCATATTTTTCGATCATTGGTTCGCTTTCCGCTGCCCTTGGGTCGATGATCGATACGTCGGCCAGGTCAAGCTTGCTTTCGCGGATCAAATGCTGGATGGTTTCCTTGTTACCGAGCAGGATCGGCGTGGCAATACCTTCGTCACGCACCTGCTGAGCGGCACGTAATACCTGGATGTTTTCCGCATCCGCAAAAACGACCTTTTTAGGGGCGAGTTTCGCTTTGTTGAGAATCACGCGTGAAATCTGCTCATTGCGTCCCAGACGGCTCGAAAGCTCCTGTTCGTAAGCATCCCAGTCGGTGATTACCTTGCGTGCAACGCCGGTTTCAATCGCCGCTTTCGCCACAGCAGGTGCTACGGTTGTGAGCAGGCGGGGATCCACCGGTTTTGGAATAATATAATTTTTACCAAAAACGATATTCGTCTCATTGTAAGCGAGATTTACGATATCGGGAACCGGCTTTTTGGCCAGGTCGGCCAGAGCGTGCACGGCTGCGAGCTTCATTTCCTCGTTGATTTCCGTCGCGCGTACGTCGAGCGCACCCCTGAATATGTATGGGAAACCCAGCACGTTGTTTACCTGGTTCGGATAATCGGAGCGGCCCGTGGCCATAATTACGTCCTCACGTGCTTCTACGGCGTCGGGGTAGGGAATCTCGGGATTTGGGTTAGCCATAGCGAGCACGATCGGGTCCTTCGCCATGGATTTCACCATTTCTTTCGAAACAATATCGGCAGTAGAAAGGCCCAGGAACAGGTCGGCGCCTACCATGGCTTCTTCCAGTGATCCGTATGCTTTGTCGGTAGCGAACTGCTTTTTCATATCGCTCAAATCCGTCCGGCCATTGTGGATGTGGCCTTTGGTATCGAACATGGCGATGTTCTTCGGACTGGCGCCCAATGCAAGGTAAAGCTTCGTACACGATACCGCGGAGGCACCCGCGCCTGAGACGACCACGCGGATGTCTTCGATCTTTTTGTCGACGAGCACCAACGCATTCAGCATGGCCGCGGCACTGATAATCGCCGTGCCGTGCTGGTCGTCGTGCATGACAGGGATATTAAGCTCTTTTTTGAGCCGTGCTTCAATATCAAAACATTCAGGAGCTTTGATGTCTTCGAGGTTGACACCGCCGAAAGTAGGTTCGAGGATCTTGACCGTTCTGACAAACTCGTCCACGTCTTTTGTGTTGAGTTCTATGTCAAAAACGTCGATATCTGCATATATTTTGAACAGCAGCCCTTTTCCTTCCATCACAGGTTTGGAGGCTTCCGGACCGATATCGCCCAAACCAAGTACGGCGGTGCCGTTGCTGATAACGGCTACCAGATTGCCCTTGGCGGTGTATTGATAAGCATTTTCTACATTATCGGCGATTTCCAGACAAGGCTCTGCCACGCCGGGCGAATAGGCAAGCGAAAGGTCGCGTTGGGTACTCGTTTCTTTGGTGGGGATAACCTGTATTTTTCCTGGCCTACCCTTGGAATGGTAGTATAGCGCGTCTTCTTTTCTAATCTTTTTGTTCATACCTGAGTTGACGATGTTTCGTGCAAGGTACAAACAATCGGTTCACCGCAATGAATTCTCAGGAGGTATTCGCGAGAATTTCATTACGGTTTTTTGAGACGCGCGGTTACATTATTTATTGGAAAGTAGAGAGGTCGTCGTCAGCCAATGACGGGCTTTTGACCAATTTTTTGCGCTCTTTGACAGAAGCAATGCGTTTTTTGAGAAAATAGGCAAACACCATGTACAATCCGAACATGCCGATGTAAATGTACAGCGAAGCCGTATTGGTAATGTCGCCGTGGAATGTGAAAAACAGTGCCGTATTCACGATGGTCACCATCCAGAGTGTGAACGATGCCCAGAAGTGGTTCAGGCCGTTGTCGATCAGGATATGGTGCATGTGGTTGCGGTCGGCCACAAAAGGGGAGCCGCCTTTGAAAATACGGACGATGAAAACACGCAGGGTATCGAAGATCGGTACAATGAGAAGTACCATAACGATGATCGGCGCATTGAAATAGGCATTAGGATCGTGCAGGTAACCAACATTGAGCGAGAGGAATTCCACCGCGAAGATCGAAAGCAAATAGCCGACAATCAGCGAACCGGTATCGCCCATGAAAATCTTGCTGGTTTTGGAAAAATTAAAACGGAGGAAACCGAGCAACGAACCCGACATCGCAAATGCCAGGCAGCCAAACGAAAAGTGGTCGTTGGCAATGAACCAGATCCCGAACCCAAGGCCCGCAATGAGGCTGATACCACCTGCAAGACCGTCGATCCCGTCGATGAGGTTGATCGCATTGATGATCGCGATGAATATGAAAACGGTAAGCGGGATGCTGATGAAGTCCGAAACGCCGTGAATGCCGAAGATGCCGTAAAAATTATCGACTTTGAAATTACCCATCGCAACAAGGATCAGCGACGCAAAAATCTGGATAATGAGCTTCTTGGTCGGATCCACTGCCAGGATATCGTCCTTGATTCCGAGGAAGAACAGAATGATCACGCCGGTCATAGCCAGGCTGATCAGGTTCGAATCGAGGATGTTCTCCGAATGCGGCCACAGGAAGTAGGCGATCAGCGTGGCTGCGAATATGGCAATGCCGCCCAAAGTGGGCGTTTCCGTCTCATGTGAGCTCCTGAAACCCGGCTTTGCAGTCAAATGCAGCAGGTTGGAGAGGTTAATGATAATCGGTATCGAAATGATCGAAAGAAAGCATCCGATCAAAAAGGAAAGAAGGCATTGATAAATGTCGTGATGGACAAGCGTATTGACGTTTCCTTCGGTCAATATTTGCAGAGGTAGTTGTAGTTCCATGTGCCTGTCAAATTAGGAAGTGCGTTGAGAGCGGATTGAAAAATCCAAATCAAATGTCGAAATATATATCAATAATTGAAATATGCAAATGCCTGAATATCAAAATATTTACTATCTGGTTTAA
>DATMSL010000479.1:0-12980 GCA_035565435.1 Dyadobacter sp.
ATGTGTCGAAAAATGCCTGGACGGGTTTTGAAGTGGTAGGCTCACTCGGTTCTTCCGATTCTTTGAAGACATTAATCAAAAGCGAAGACTGGAATACTTTCCACCTCATTGTGAAGGGAAATCACCTGCAACACTACATCAATGGCGTCCTGATGAGCGATGTTACCGACAACGACACGGTAAATGGCGCTAAAAAAGGCCTTTTAGGAGTACAGGTACATGTAGGTCCGCCCATGAAAGTGGAATACAAAGACCTGCGCATCAAACAGTATTAATTAAACATCGGCAGTCGGCTCCCGGCCGTCGGCTTAATGCAGAAACCTTTAATGCAAAGCTTATAGCCTAAGGCTTAAAGCATAAAGCCTTAACAATGAATAAAATCGGATTTAATGTGCTGGCCTGGACGGCGGCAGTTTCGGATGACCTGTTTCCGATCATCGAAAGACTGAAAACGATTGGATACTACGGTGTCGAGTTCTATTTAGGCCCCCAGGAAGCCGCGGCCTACCAGCGAATGGGCAGTTTTGTGAAAGACCTGGGCCTCGAAACCACGGCGGTAATGACGGTCGGCGCGGACGAAAACCCGGTGAGCGAATCGGCGGAAGTTCGCGGAAGAGCTCTGGACAAAATCAAATGGGCCGTAGACCGCGCGTATGACCTCAACTCGAAAGTCATTTGCGGGCCGTTCCACTCGGCGCACACGGTTTTCGTGAACCGCCCGGCCGACGAACGCGAATATGCGTTGGCGGGAGAGGTCTTGAATGCAGCTGCTGATTATGCCGCTCAGGCGAACATCACATTTGCGCTGGAAGCGCTCAATCGTTTCGAATGTTACTTGTGCAATACGATGGAACAATTGCTCAAACTCGTAAAAGCGGCCGATCATCCGAACGTGCGTGCGATGTTTGACACGCACCATTCCAATATCGAGGAAAAAAGTTATCTGAGCGGGTTGCAGACCATCGCACCCGTGCTCGCACACGTCCACATCAGCGAGAACGACCGCGGTACGCCGGGGACGGGTCAGGTGAAGTGGGACGACGCGTTCGCGGCATTGGCGGCCATCAAGTATAATGGCTGGCTGACGATCGAGGCATTTTCGCGTAACGACCCCGGGTTTGCCAATGCGATCGGCGTTTGGCGGGAGTTTAACGAGCCGTGGGACATTGCCGAAAATGGCTACAAGTTTATCCGCGAAATGAGCCTGAAACACGGGCTCTGACAACTACCTTTTTCAGTCCGGATTTATGAAAAATCTTTTGAAATCAATGCTGGCGCTCAGCATTGCTCTGATCACTTTCGGCTCCAAGGCGCAGGACGATCCCGCGAAATACCGGGTCGTGTACAAAGGCGACAAAGGGCCGGGCGTGGGTAAAAACATCGTTTTCATCGCGACAGACCACGAATACCGCGGCGAGGAATCGCTTCCTGCGCTGGCACGCATTATGGCCAAGCGCTACGGGTTCACGTGTACGGTCGTGTACGCGCTCGACTCCAATGGCTACATTTACCCGGGCAGTTCGAACGTAAAGGGCCTGGACGTGCTCGACAAAGCAGATCTGATGGTGCTGTTCATGCGTTTCGCGCATTTCGGGGATAAGGAAATGCAGCATTTCGAGAAGTACCTCAAACGCGGCGGTCCTATCGTGGCATTCCGGACGTCTACTCACGCATTTGAGATCAAAAACGACCCGAAATGGGAGCATTATACCTGGAACTACAAAGGCCCGAAAGCGGCCTGGAAGGATGGTTTTGGCGAATATATTCTCGGCGAAACCTGGGTCTCGCACTACGGAACGAACCACAAACAGTCTTCTAAAATCATCATCGACGAAGCGCAAACGAAGCACCCGATCATGCGTGGCGTGAAAGATATGTGGGTTCAGTCGGGCGGTTACACCGCAGCACCCAAAGGTACTGTGCTCGCAAAAGGGCAGGTATTGAATGGTATGACGGCCGATTCACCCGCCGATCCGACGAAAGAACTGCTGCCGGTTGCCTGGATTCGTGACTATCAAATGGAAGGCGGCAAAAAGGGCCGTGCATTCACCACTACGCATGGTGCTTCCGAGGATTTGCTGAATGAAGGTTTCAGAAGAATGGTCGTGAATGCGATGTTCTGGGGACTGGGACTTGAAAGCGCGATCAAACCGAACAACGACATCGCGTTTGTCGGCCCCTACAAGCCAACCACGTTCAATTTCAATGGGTATAAGGCAAATGTGAAGCCTTCAGATCTGGCGGGCTGGGATTCACTGATCATGCCGGGCGAGGTAGTGAAGAAGAAGTCAAAGTGATTTTTTATTAATTGAAATAAACTTTTTAATGTCTCAGCAACTTCCATTCCGCTTTGGATCAGAGGTATATACCTGGTTCATGAGCAACAGCGGCCAAACACACCAGGGCCGGTTAGGACACATGATCGAAGTGATCGCGAAAGCGGGTTTTACCGGAATCCAGCCAATTTTCACCTGGATGGGTGACCTCCAGGATCCTGACTTGCTCGAAGCTAAACTGAAAGAACAAGGCATTGAACTTGCCGCATTGGCCCTCGCATTGGATTGGAACGAAGCCGAAGAGACGGAACGCGAACGAGAGGTTGCCGAGCACGCCATCCGCGTGCTGCAACGCTTCCCGGGAGCTGTGCTCAACACGGTACAAATCCCAACCGGCCGACACAATATCGAAGAGCGCCAGAAACGTCTCGTGAATATCGTGAACACTGTGTCGCGCCGCGCTGCCGATAAGGGCGTACCTTGCAGTTACCATCCAAACTCCCCGCATACCTCCATTATCCGCACCGAAGAAGATTACAAAATCGTACTCGAAGGCCTGGACGCGTCGGTAACAGGTTGGACGCCAGATGTAGGCCATATTATCAATGGCGGCATGGATCCATTGGCGAAAATGAAGGAATACCAGTCGCTGATCAACCACGTGCATTACAAAGACTGGGACGGCAATCCTGAATTTACGTTGATGGGCAAAGGCAAAGTCGACCTGCTTGGCGTAACCCAGTGGCTCAAAGATATTAACTATAAAGGCTGGGTCATCTGCGAAGATGAAGGCGAAGAAGCCCTCGAAGATCCGGATTTCGTGACATTGCACGACGGGAAGTGGATTCAGGAGGAGTTGGTGCCCGCGTTGCGGTAAGCAGTAGGCTATAAGCTTTAAGCTATAAGCCAGAACATCCGATAAGTATTTTAGTTAAACAAGCATATAGCCTAAGGCTTATAGCTTAAAGCATCCAGCCAAATATGCCCACCATCAAAACCAACGGTATCAACTTTTACTACGAAGAACGAGGTTCTGGCGAGCCACTGCTCCTCATCATGGGCATTACCGCGCCGGGGGCTGTGTGGAATGTGCATGTGGCCGATTGGAAACACCATTTTCGGTGTATTATCGGCGATAATCGCGGCGTGGGGCTTACCGACAAGCCTGCCGGACCATACTCAACCGAGCAAATGGCGGACGACTATGCCGGTTTGCTGGATTCGCTGGGTTTGGAGAATGTCAATGTTGTCGGCTGCTCTATGGGGAGTACGATAGCACAGCAATTGGCGATACGGCATCCGAAAAAAGTAAAATCGCTCGTGCTCATGTGCCCCTGGGCGCGTTGCGATAATTATGCAAAAGGTCTTTTTCAGCATATTATGAATGCCAAGGCCCGTTTCAGGCCGGAGGAGTTCAGTTTGTACATTCAGTTGCTGATTTTTTCGAAATCGTCGTGGGATGACGCGAAACAGCATGAGGACCTTGAAAATGGCCGGCGCATCGATGCATTTAATCCATTTCCCCAGCCACTGCACGGTTTGGAAGGGCAGGGTGCTGCTTGTATCAACCACAATGCACTGCCGGATCTCGGCAAGATCAATGCGCCGACATTGGTGATCGGCGGCAAGGAGGACATTTTCACACCCGTATGGATGGCCGAAGAAGTCGCCAATGGTATTCCCGGTGCCGAGCTGTTCCTGTACGACAAGCTCGGGCACGCATTCCATTTTGAAAATACAGAGGATTTCAATGCCCGCGTGAGAAACTGGCTTGCTGCCGTTCCGGTAGCCTAACTCCGCATTTTTGGAGTTAAAGGCATTAAAACGAGGTATTTTACGCCTTTTTCAGGTTTATACAATTACGAGTTTAATTAAGATATAATGGAGACCGGCAATTCGAAAGGGACTGAGCACGACTGGAAAATCAAAGTGTCGAACCACGTTCAGGTGGGAGGCATTGAAACTTCGGTGCTGGACAATGGTGCCGGGCGCGGCACCCGCATTGCGTGGATTAATACTGGCGGTGGGCTGCGCTTCAAAGTCGTGATAGACCGGGCAATGGATATTGCTGAGGCTTTTTACAACGAGCACAGTCTGGCGTGGATTAGTCACGGTGGCGTTACCTATCCGCAACCATTCTCGGATAAGGGGATCGACTGGCTCCGCACATTTGGTGGCGGCTTGCTTACTACCTGCGGCCTCTCGCACGCAGGCGGGCCCGAGTCCGACAGTTTCGGCGACCGCGGTTTGCACGGATTGATCGGTAACCAGCCTGCGGAGATCATCTCGATCGTCCAGCCTGACCTGCGCGCCGGGAAATATGACATGAGCATTACCGGTGTTATCCGTGAAACACGTCCATTTGGGCCAAGCCTGGAATTAAAAAGGACCATTTCAGCCACATTAGGCGAGGCAAAGCTGCGTATTCACGACGAAGTAATTAACAAAGCCAATACCGCAGCACCACATATGCTGCTGTACCATTTCAATTTCGGCTGGCCGATTGTGGACGAGGGGACGGACATTCTCTGGAACGGCCAATGGCGTCCGCGCTTTGAAGAGAATGCCAAAATTTTCAAAGAAGGGAATCCATTCAAAAAGGTACCTGCGCCGCTGGAAAGCCACCTTGGAAGCGGAGAGGAAGTGGCGTTGATCGACGTGGATGCGGATATTTTCGGCGATAGCATTTGCGGACTGCACAATGAGAAACTCGGACTGGCCGTCGCATTGAAATTCAAAAAAGAACAATTGCCTTGGCTGGCCAACTGGCAGCATTGGGGCAAGGGCGAGTACGTAACCGGCATCGAGCCGAGTACACACCCGCTTTCAGGCCAGGCAAAAGCCAGAGAGGACGGAACCTTGATTTTTCTCGAACCGGAAGAAACCAAAGAATATGACCTTGAACTGAGCGTATTAACGGCAAAGGAAGAGATCGAGGAATTTGAATTGAAGGTGAATGTGTCGTAAGAATTGTAGAACCAGCGATTGTAGGGATGCCGCCAAGGTGCAGCGCACCGTAAGATTTGCAGACACCAGAAGATTTGTGAAAACCGAAATATAGCTATTTCAGAATATATCCGATTCGTGAGAGTAATTGGATAATGCAAAAGTAACCGGTGCAACGCACCACCATATTTATAACCAAAACCAATTCTTTAATACAAAAACAATGGGACTTTCAAGTATAGCTGAGAAGGCGTTGGAGCAGGGGAAAGGAATTTTGCGTTTGGCGCCGACATGGGTGCCGCGTTCGTTTTGTGTTCCCGGCCGGAGGATCAAGTTGCACCCCGACGATTATTATGTGCTGGGTGGAGAGCGTGGTGGTATCGATGAGCGTTGGCTGTCGTCCACAACTCCTGCGGAAAATGGGCCGCTTACAGGCGAAAATGAAGGTTTGAGCCAAATCGTTTTTGAAGATGAATCAGGCGTTCAGAAAGTGACATTGCGCGACGCGGTAGCTGAGTTGAAAGGTCAGATCATAGGCGACAGACTTTGGGATCAATACAAAAGCTGGCCTATGTACTCCAAGTTTTTTGACAATATGGGGCCGCTTCCGCATCATATTCACCACAGAGACGAGCACGCCGCTATGGTGGGCCAGAATGGAAAGCCGGAAGCCTACTATTTCCCGCCTCAATTGAACAACCACGGTGGCGATTTTCCTTACACATTCATCGGTATCGCTCCCGGTACTACCAAAGAGCAGATCAAGGAATGTCTGATGAACTTCACCAAGGGTGACAATAAGATTACGAATTACTCCCAGGCGTTTCGTCTGGAGCCGGGAACAGGCTGGGACGTGCCTCCCGGCATGTTGCATGCGCCGGGGAGCTTGTGTACCTATGAGCCTCAAAAAGCATCTGATATCTTTGCAATGTATCAATCGCTTGTCAATGAGGCGGTTATTCCGGAAGAGTTGCTTTGGAAAGGAACACCGAAAGACAGGATTGGCGACTATGACCTGTTGATGGAAGTGATCGACTGGGATTTGAATGTGAATCCTAATTTGATGGAAAAGCATTTCATGCGTCCGAAACCGGTGAAAGATGTGGCTGAGATGGAAGCCGAAGGATATAGCGAAAACTGGATTTGCTATAAAAACGAGGCTTACAGCGCCAAGGAACTGACCGTTTTCCCGGGACAGACTGTGACGATCAAGGATGCCGCGGCATACGGAATGATTGTGATGCAAGGCCACGGCAAGTTCGGTGTGTGGGATATCGAAACCCCTGCATTGATCCGCTACGGACAGCTCACTAATGACGAATATTTCGTAAGCGAAGCGGCTGCTGTTGAAGGTGTTACCATTACTAACCCTTCGAGCAATGACCCGATCGTGATCCTGAAACACTTCGGTCCGGGTAACCCTGATTTGGTATTGTAAAAGCTATAAGCTCTAGGCCGTAGGCAATATGCTCCTTGTTTGCGTAAAGCCTAAGGCTTATAGCTTATAGCTTATAGCTTTTTTTCACCAGGCCCAGAGCTTACAGCCTAAGGCTTACAGCTTAAAGCCCTTATCTCTTAAACCATGCCTGAAAATAACTTCCCTAAACTCCACAATGCCACATGGCCTGGTATTGTGGGCAAAGGTTCTGATTCAGAACCTATCATTCCTTTTGATACATTGCTGGAAAAGACTGCCGCTGCTGAAGTGGACGGTGTGAAATTCGACGGTGTCGATATTGGCCTGTTCGATGAGCATATCGGCGAATACCTCAACAGTGCCGACGGCGGCAAGCGACTAGCTGACAAGCTGGCGGGATATAACCTCGAAGCGGGTAGCCTCGTAGCGAACGTTTGGGCTGGTTCCGCAATGGGCAGCAAGGACGCGCGTGACACATTTGTGGAGCAGGTACGCAAGGCATGTGAGTTCGGTAAACAGCTGCGCGAGGCTGGCATTCGCAACGGTGGTGTGATCCGTATCGACTCAGCTGCCTCGCCGGAAGCGTGGTCGGCTGATCCGAAAGGCAATACCAAGCAAATCGCTGAAACGTTCAGACGTGCTGCTGATGTAGCGGCCGATTTTGGCGAAAGACTGGCGGCGGAAGGTGAAATCTGCTGGGGCGGTATGCACAGCTGGAAAGCGATGATCGACACGCTCGAAGCGACCGACCGCCCGAATGTCGGCTTCCAGGCCGATATGTCGCATACGTTCCTTTATTTGCTCGGCTACAATGCGCCGGAAGACCGCATTCTGCCAGCCGATTTCCAATGGAACGACAGGGCTACTTTGGATCAAGCATTCAAGAAAATGACCGCTGCGCTGCGTCCGTGGACCATCGATTTCCACGTAGCACAAAACGACGGAACCGTTCACGGAACCGGCTCACACGATAAAACCGGCCGCCATTGCCTCGCTACCGACCCAAATGGCAAGCTCGACATCGTTCACCACGCTGGTTTCTGGCTCCGCGACGAAAAAGGCGAACTTACCAAGGCATTCCGTCACATCTGCTGGGACGGTTGTATGTTCCCGAACGAGGTGATGTACAAGCAGCAAACCTGGAACGACATCCTCGCCGCGCTAGTGAAAGTGCGTAACGCGCACGGGTGGCAGGCTTAATAGCTGTAAGCGATAGGCTTTAAGCTGTAAGCTTTTTTAAAATATTCCAAAACCTAAGGCTTAAAGCTTATAGCTTACAGCCTAATGCATCAAACAAAATGTCAGAAAAAAAGCAAATTCGTGTAGCGCTGATCGGTTCCGGTTTGATGGGCCGCACGCATACCAATGGTTATAAAAGAATCGGGGATTTTTTTCCTGAGCTCGAATACCGCCCGGTGCTGGCGGCTGTTTGTTCCCGTAACGAGGAGAAAGTGAAGGCTTTCGCCGAGCAATGGGGCTACGAATCATACGAAACGGACTGGCGCAAAATCATCGAGCGCGACGATATTGACGCGGTGGACATTTGTACGCCGAACGATACGCACGCCGAAATCGCGCTGGCTGCTGCCGCGAAAGGCAAAATGATCCTTTGCGAAAAGCCGTTGGCGCGTACATTGGCAGAAGCCAAAACAATGGTGGATGCCATTGAAGCTGCCGGTGTGAAAAACACGGTTTGGTACAACTATCGCCGTGTGCCTGCTGTGACTTTGGCTAAGCAAATTGTGGATTCAGGCAAACTGGGCCGCATTTTTCATTACCGTGCGAACTTCCTCCAAGACTGGACGATCAGTCCGGACGTGCCGCAAGGAGGAACCGCGACCTGGCGCCTCGATGTAGACGCAGCAGGCTCCGGCGTAACCGGCGACTTGCTCGCGCACTGTATCGACACCGCGATGTGGATCAACGGCGGTATTAAGGATGTGTCGGCGGTGGCTGAGACATTCATCAAAGAACGCAAGCATGCGGGGACCGGCGAGGTACAAAAAGTGGGTATCGACGACGCTTGTATCTTCCACTGCCATTTCGACAACGGCTCGCTGGGTTTGTTCGAATCTACCCGTTACGCACGCGGCCACAAGGCGCTTTATACTTTTGAAATCAATGGCGAGCATGCTTCCATTCGATGGGACCTGCACGATATGAACCGTCTCGAATACTTCGATCACGACGACCAGTCGATCGTGCGCGGATGGCGTTCGATTCTGGTGACCGACGGCGACCAGCCTTATATGAAGCGCTGGTGGATTCCCGGAACGAGCATTGGCTACGAGCATTCGTTCGTACACCAGGCGGCCGATTTCTTCGAAAGCCTGCAAACCGGCAAACCTTGCTCTCCGACTTTCCGCGATGCCTATGAAACACAGAAAGTGTGCGAAGCAGTACTCGAATCGGCGGCTTCCAAAAGCTGGAAAGATACCGGCGTACATTGGGAGGGTTAATCCAATAATGCATTCATAATCTGAGGCTTTAACCGGATCCTGCACGGCGGGTGAGGTTAAAGCCTCAGTTTCGATACTGCTATGTCCGATTATATTCTAAGGGTTAAGGAGGTTTCCAAGTCGTTCGCGGGCGTCAAAGCGCTGGATAACATTCATTTTGACCTGAAAAAGGGTGAAGTACACGCCTTAATGGGGGAGAATGGGGCCGGGAAATCCACTTTCATGAAAATACTGATCGGACTGGTGGCGCCCGATTCGGGTGAGATTTTGCTTGAAAACGAAAACCTGAACGGCAGCAATGTGAATGAAACTTTGAAAAAAGGTATTTCCATGATCCATCAGGAAATCCTTATCATTCCTGAACTGACCGTGGCGCAGAATATATTCCTGGGAAGAGAAAGAGAAGTTTCGGGGAAAAGCGGGATACTTTCAGGCTGGCTGAATGACTTGGAAATCAACCGGCAGGCGGCAGCATTATTGGACCGGATGGGTGTCAACATCGCCCCAAAGGCAAAAATGAAAGACCTTAGCGTGGCGCAAATGCAAATGGTTGAGATCGCGAAGGCTATTTCGAACAATGCCAAAGTGATCATCATGGACGAGCCCACCTCGGCGATTTCGGATAAGGAGGTGGAGACATTGTTCCAAATCATCCGCGATTTGAAAGCTGAGGGCGTCAGTATTATTTACATTTCCCATAAAATGGATGAGATATTCCGGATCTCGGACACCATTACGGTGCTTCGTGACGGGAAATACATTGGTACCAAAAGCGCCGCAGAGCTTGATCAGCACGCTTTGATCGCGATGATGGTGGGGCGGGAGATCGGCCAGATGTTCCCGGAGGCGACGCAGCCTGTGGGGCAGGAAGTACTTTCGGTGCGGAATCTGGGGAAAGCGGGTAAGTTTTCCAATATCAGTTTTAATGTGAAATCCGGTGAAATACTGGGGCTGGCAGGACTAATGGGCGCGGGAAGGACAGAGATAGCCCGGGCGATATTTGGGTTGGACGAATGGGATGAGGGAGAAATTATAATGAAAGAAATGCCGCTTCGCGCGCGTACGCCACGCGAGGCGATCGACCGCGGTATCGGGTATGTGAGCGAGGATAGGAAAGGGTTGGGGTTTATTCCGAGAATGTCGGTTAAGGATAATATCACGCTTTCGAGCATGAACAATCACCGCAAAGGCGGTTTTATCGACACACACAGCGAGCAATCGGTCACCGAAAAAATGATTGCTGATTTAAAGATCAAAACTGCTGGTACCGGTCAGCATGTAACGTATTTGAGTGGGGGAAACCAGCAGAAAGTCGTCATCGGCAAAGTACTGCTCGCGTTACCCGAGATCATCATCCTCGACGAGCCGACACGTGGCGTCGACGTTGGGGCGAAATTTGAAATTTATAAACTGATCCGCAGCCTGGCAGACCAGGGTATGGCGGTGATCATGATATCGTCGGAACTACCGGAAATCCTGGGACTCAGCGACAGGATACTGGTATTATCCAAAGGCAAACAAACCGCGTTGCTTTCCAAGGCAGAAGCGACGCAGGAGGTGATTATGCGGTATGCGGTGGCGTAGGGGCTTTAAGCAATAGGCTATAAGCTATAGGCTGTAAACTATATACTTCTATACGCTTTTGGTTTAAAATCATTTTTGCTTACAGCCTATTGCTTAAAGCCTAAAGCCAAATTTAAAATATGAACAGATTTTCCAAATTAGGCCAATACGGTATCTTTCTCGCATTTGCATTGATATGCGTCGTGCTGGCGTTGAGTACGCCGAAGTTTTTTACCGTTTCGAACTTGCTGATTATCGGTAACCAGGTGTCGATCAATGCATTGCTGGCATTTGGCGTCACATTTGTGATCATAACAGGCGGCATAGATCTTTCGCTGGGTTCTATGGTGGCGGTAACGGGCGTTGCGGCCGCGAGTTTTGCGCATCCTGATACCTATCCGCTGGTAGTGCCATTGCTGGTCGGTCTTGGGGCGGGTTCGGCTATGGGTGCATTCAATGGCTTGGTGATTACAAAAAGTAAAGTCCCGCCGTTCATTGTCACCCTGGGAACGATGACTATTGGTCGCGGACTCGCATTGATCCTCAGTAAAGGACGACCGGTTTCAAACCTTTCGGACGAGTTCAATTTCATTGGCGGAGGGAATCTTGCCGGTATTCCGTTTCCTATTATCATTTTGCTGATCGCATTTGCAGTCTGCTCGGTAGTGCTGAATAAGACCATTCTCGGGCGCTATATGTATGCGGTCGGGGGCAACGAGCCTGCTGCACGCGCGTCGGGCATACGTGTGAGTCGGGTTAAAATGTGGGTATATACCATTTGCGGGTTGCTTTCTGCAATGGGTGGCATCCTGCTCACGTCGCGCATTACGACCGGGCAACCTAACGCTGGTGCCGGATTCGAACTGGATGCGATTGCCGCTGCGATTATCGGTGGTACCAGCACTTCGGGCGGCACGGGAACCATGACCGGCACATTGATCGGGGCATTGTTGATCGGGGTGATCAGTAACAGTCTCGATTTGTTGAATGTGACTTCTTATTACCAGCAGGTGGTGATGGGGGTGATTATCATCGGCGCAGTGGTGCTGGATGGGGTGGGGAAGAAGGATTGACGAGGGAGAAATGGAGGAAGGAGGATGGGAATTGATTTTGATATACTGAAACATATTTCGACGGCCGACAGCCGAATGCCGATAGCTTTATGAAACGCAGCGCAATTTTTACTACACTTATCGCGACAGTTCTATTGAGCTGTAATCAATCATCAGACAACGCATCCGGTGAAGGCGGCGACAAGCTCGTGATCGGTGCTACGATGCTGAGCATGCAGAACGAGTTTATCGTGAATGTGAGCGACGCCATGGAAGCAAAGGCCAAGGAAATGGGTGTCGAGCTGATTACCGTGGACGCCGAACGTTCGGCCTTGAAGCAGGTGGAGCAGGTGGAGAGCTTTATCGGTCAGGGCGTGGACGCGATCATCATGAATCCCTGCGAGGTGGAAGCGAGCTCTCCGGCGGTCAAACTGGCGATGGACGCGAAGATCCCCATTATCAATGTCAATTCTGAAACTTCCGCCAAACCGACGGCATTTGTGGGTTCGGACGATACGGAATCGGCGCGCATAGCGATGAAATACATTGCCGAAAAACTCGGTGGCAAAGGCAACGTGCTGATGATGCATGGCTTCATGGGTCAGGCCGCGCAAATCCGGCGGGACAATGGCGCCAAAGAAATTCTGAAAGCGAATCCAGGTCTCAAGCTGCTCGCCGAACAAACCGGCGAATGGGACCGGGCAAAGGGTATGTCGCTTACCGAAAACTGGATTCAATCTTACGGCGACAAAATCAACGCCATTTTCGCACAAAATGACGAAATGGGTATGGGCGCCGTGAAAGCGCTGGAAGCAGCTGGTTTAAAGGGTAAGGTGCTCGTTGTGAGTGTGGACGCTATTCCTGATGCATTGCAGGCCGTGAAAAAAGGAACGTTGGATGCCACTGTTTTCCAAAATGCGAAAGAACAGGGCGGAAAGGCGATTGAAACGGCCGTGAAGGCCGCTAAGAAAGAGGCGTTTGAGAAGGAAGTGCTAATTCCGTTTCAGTTGGTGACGAAGGAGAATGTGGGGACGTTTTTGAAGTAACAATTACTCCTTTTTGACATTTTTATGCATTGCACTCAAATCGGCAGTTGCCAGGAATTTCTCCGCGGCGTCAATCTTAACCTTGAGAAAAGCCTGAAATTTTGGATCAGCGAACAGCTTTTCCCTGCTTTCTTTGATGGACATTTCTTTGATTTTCATATGCCTCTTAATTTGATGATATAGTGATGATATTCTCTTCCTGCCTGAAATGGTTCTGTGAC
>DATMSL010000480.1:0-6035 GCA_035565435.1 Dyadobacter sp.
TTCTCCTTATCCAGCCCGCTTAGCCGGATATAGGCCAGGTAAAACGCATTGAGCGCCTCGATAGGATCATGCAGCACCTGAACGACCTCGCCCGTTTCGAAAAGTGTGAGCGCCGGGATATTTTCAATTTTAGTAATGTAGAATACCGACGATTCCAATTCCTTCAAAACCTCCTGCACAATGGCCCAGCGTTCTGTAAGATCCTCCTTTCCTTCCAGTTTTCCGGACAGGTATTTGTTAGCCACCTTTCCAAATGTAGGAAACAAGGGCTCGAAGCGCCCGTCATTCGCCACAAACGCCTCCCACGACTGATCGATCTCCCGATTCAGCGACGCTACTGTCAGGCCCCGGTCCGTTGAGAGTTTGTTATTAAAAAGCTGCGTAACCTCGCCTTCCGCATTCAACGCAATGAAATTGGAGCGGTTCCCAAAGAGTTTGAATATCAAATCCCTCCCGCTTTCAAAATGCACCTGAATCGCTCGCTCATTGTTGCAGACCTTCACAAACTCCACGGTATCTCCCCCGAAATCATTGAACAAGTTGACGCTATTGCGCCGCGCGCGATCAAACCGCTCGGGGAAGCTGAGACAGGAGAAGCTATTGGTTAACGTAGCTTTGATGAAGAATGGCTTTACAAGCTCCTCCCCGCTTTCGCGCTCCGCGAAAACGATAATCAGTTCGTCTTTTTGCTGACTGAATGCCTCCACGAATTGCTTTCCGGCCAATTCGGACTGCAGGCGTGGCGCGAGTTGTTTAAGGAAATGGAAATTCTGGTGCACTTTTTAATCGGGATTGTATTCTGGCAAATGTAGGGAGGAAGGAGAAAGGAAGGAAGGAATATTCGGGAAAACGGAACATATCTAGCTGTATTCAAGCCACAGAGTGGCTGCCTGTTTATACAACACCACATCGTTTGGCTCCATAGGAGTCTCCTGCGGTGCAAAAAGATAGCACCTACGGAGCCAGACATTCCGGAAGATTTGCATTTGCTATAAACAGGATGGCCCTCCGGGCCGTGTCCTGCGTACCCGACCGGCCGGAGACCTGCGAATACTCGTTCGAAGCGAGAGCTTCGAACCATCTTTCCTCCATCCTCCCTTTACTCCTTTTAAGCAAAACAAGAGAAGCCCCCCGGTGTCGGAAGGCTTCTTCTGCAATACTACTACACTTAAAAACACTAGTGCACGGACGAAGCATCGACTTTTGTTTTGCCGCTCCGCGTCCATAACACAAAGGGAACACAAATCAAAAACATCACGCCCAGGTACAGGAACACATCCATGTACGACATTACCTGTGCTTGTTTGGACACCGTGTAGTCCAATATCTTGTAGCCGCTGTTCAGCGCCACATCCGGCGTCATCCCCTTGGCCATAAAACTATGTTGCAAGCCTTCGACACGCTGCTGTACAATGGGACTGTTCACATCCAGCTTACTTACCAGGTCGTTGCGATGGGCCATGTTCTGGCGTGCAATGAATGTCGTGATCACCGCCACTCCGAACGAGCCGCCCAGCTGCCGCATCATACCGGTAAATGCAGCCCCCTCCCCGATTTCCCGGCCTTTCAGCGTCGATAATGCAAGGGTAGTAATGGGAACAAAAAGAAGTCCCAGGCCGATACCGCGAACGATGAGCATGCTGAAAAACGCATCTTTACCGGTGTCGGGCGTCAATATGAGGTAGCCCCAGTAGCTGTACACAAAGAAGAATATCATTCCGATGGCTACGAGGTACTGTTGTTTCACGCCGCGTTGCAGCAACTGGCCTACAACGGGCATCATCATAGCCGTCACGATTGCCGCCGGCACCATGAGCATACCCGATTGCGTGGCGGTCCAGCCCAACGTCGCCTGGGTGTAAAGCGGAATAATGAATGTCGAGCCGTACAAACCGAAGCCCAGGATAAAAGACAGAACCGTTCCCACCCTCAGGTTACCGTTGGCAAGTACGCGCAGGTTCACAATGGGGTTTTTATAAGTCCATTCCCTCCAAATGAAGAAGAAGAATGAAAAAACGCTGGTGACAGAAAGTATTGTAATAATCTCGTCATTGAACCAGTCCTCTTCCTGGCCTTTTTCCAGCACATATTGCAACGACCCCACCGCAATGGCCAGGAAAATAATACCCCACCAGTCGATTTCATTAGCCGCCTTTTTGGCAGCGAATTTCGGGCTTCTTACAAATTCCATCGTCAGCATTGCCGCGATGATACCCAGCGGGATGTTGATATAGAAAATGTACGGCCAGCTGTAATTATCCACGATATACCCCCCCAGCGGCGGGCCCAGGGTGGGGCCCACAATCACACCCAGACCATAAATAGCCTGCGCAATCCCGCGTTTTTCCGGTGGGTAACTTTCAGTGATCAGCGTTTGCGCGGTTACGAGCAATGCACCACCACCAAAACCTTGTATCAATCTGAAAAACACCAACTCCCAGATATTATCGGCATTACCGCACAGAAATGAGGCTACCGTAAATATGATGATCGAAGCGGCAAAGTAGTTACGACGGCCAAACTGCTGCGATAGCCAGCTGGTCATCGGCACGATGATCACGTTACCGATTGCGTAAGCGGTAATCACCCAACTCACCTCCGACAATGTGCCGCCAAGGTTTCCGCGCATGTCGTTGAGCGCCACGTTCACGATCGTGGTATCCACGATTTCCAGCAGCGCACACAATACAGCCGTAATGGTAATGATTACCCTGCGGTAGCCGTATTCGACGAGTGATTCCTGTAATTCCATTCGTTATTGGTTTTTAGAATCAAAAATTCGGTTCGAACGCCTTAGTTCAATTCCACGTCCACGAACACATTCATGCCCGGGCGCAGCTGTGCGATTTTTTCATCGTCGGCCTTGGTAAACTCGATGCGTACCGGCAGACGTTGTACCACTTTTACGAAGTTGCCACTTGCATTATCAGGAGGCAGCAGTGCGAAACGGGCGCCGGTTGCCGGCGAGAAAGATGCCACTTGCGCATCGAACTCGTGCTCAGGATAAGCGTCCACATGGATTTTCACATGCTGGCCAATCTTCATTTTGGTCAATTGCGTCTCTTTGAAGTTCGCAGTCACCCATGGTTTGTGGGTTGAGATGATGCTGAACAGTGATTGTCCGGCTTGCAGGTATTGGCCGAGCTGTGCATTCACTTTCGACACGCGGCCATCAGTAGGCGCCGTGATGACGGTATATGACAAGTTCAACTCCGCATTCGCAATTTCAGCCTGGCGGGCCTTGATATTCGCATTCGCTACGGCTGATTGTACCGAGGTCGCTTTGGTTTGACGACCGGCTGCTTTCGCCTGACGTTCGGCGGCACCTTTCTGGGCTTCCAAAACTGCCAACGCACGTTCCGCTTTTTGCTTGGTCGCCTGCGCCTGCTCAAATTCCTGCTGGGTGATCGAGTGGTCCTTGATCAGGTTTTCATAACGTGCGTAATCCTGATTAGCTCTCCACAAATTTACTTTCGCTTCCTCGATCTGCGCTGCCACTACGGCGATGTTCGCCTCGTAAGTGATACCGCTGGCTGCCGACGCGTTGGTTGTTTCATGCGCCACGGTCAGGCTACCCTCCGAACCCAGGAGGCCGGCTTTGGCTTGTTCGAGTTTAATGATCTGGTCACGGTTGTCGAGTACAATCAGTGTATCACCTTTTTTTACGGTCTGATTGTCCTTCACCCGGATCTCCGTCACATACCCTGATATTCTGGGAATTACGGGACTAATATCCGAATCGATCTGCGCGTCATCGGTTTCTTCGTGGTGCAAGCCGTGGTTATATTTGGTGAAACCCCAGGTACCGCCCCCGATAATCAGCGCGGCAAGGATAATGAGGAAGCGGGTATTTTTCTTTTTAGGTGCTTCTTCGGTGGTGTTTTTGGTTTCCATATCAATTTTGAATGATTGAATAATTGAATGACTGAATGTGGGAGGATGGAGGATGGATTCTATTTATCTTACCTTAAAATTCGCTTCCTTCCCTTCCTTCCTTTCCTCCTTAATTAATGACTCCCGCCGTTTGTTCGAGTTTTTTGTATGCGACAACGGCATCGGCCTTCGCAGCTTCGTAATCTATACGCGATTGTACTTGCGCCACGTCTGCGTCCAGCAGTTCGGTCGTCGTTACCAGGCTGTTATCGTATTTATTTTTCGTGATACGGTAGTTTTCGTTAGCTTGTTCCACCGCTTTGGCATACACGTCGATCTTCCTTTTGCTCAGCACGTAGTTGTAATAAGCCGTGTTCACTTCCAGGTGGATCTTATCGAGGATAATCTGCTCGTTGGTTTTTAACTGATACGCTTTCGTACGGGCCTGCGCGATCTTCGCCCCTGATTTCCAGAGCGATGCAACATCATACTTGAAGCCAATACCCGCATTCACCGCGTTGGGAACGGTCACAACCCCCGGGATGCTCAATGCCACATAACCGGCCGAAAGCGCCACGCTTGGATACAAATCTGCTTTCGCTACCTTGATATCGCTATCCGCCGCTTTCTGACGGATACCGTTCGCTGCGAAGTCCTTGCGATGTTCGAGCGCCGTTTGCTCCCATGCCGCAGCGTTGCCTTCTTCTTTAAGGGCCGCAAAGCTGTTCGAGTCGGCTTCGAGCACCGTTTCTTCCGGTAACCCTAGCAGCAGGTTCATATTAATGGTAGTGATTTTCAAATCGTTTTGTGCATTCAGCAGCGCCAGCTCCACATTGGACTCCTGCAATTTGGCTTTCATCAGGTCGTTGCGGGCCAGCATTCCGTTCTTTTCCCTGTTCGTAAACTCCTGCACCCGCTCACGCTCACTTACGAGGTTTTCGGTTACCAGGTCGACCGCTTTTTGAGCTTTATAAAGGTTACCATAGGCAGCAACGGTGTTCTGAATCACGGCTTCGCGGTCGGCATCGGCGTCCAGCTTTACAGCTTGCTCCACATATTTGGCCGATTCGAGACCGTATTTGAAACGAAAACCCGAAAACAACGGCATCGACGCGCTCGCCATTCCATACATTGCCTGATGCACATTTGGCATGCCGCCCGAGTTACCAGTACTATCGTTGCCTTCCTGCTTGATTTTCAAATTCACATTCGGGGAGTTGACCCGCAGATACGAACCCGATACACTGAAACTTGGCAACTGATTTTCCTTCACCTGACGGATGCCCAGCCCGGCGAGGTCAATGTTGCTTTGGCTCAATTTCAACTGCTTGCTGTTTTGCAGGCTCATGGTAATGGCCTCTTCCAGCTTGATCGTGCGTGCACTTTGTCCGTACGAATGGCCGGCCGCGACAATCCAGATGATCCCGGTTGCCAGACAAACCATTCTTTTAATTCTGGATGTGGTGTTCATTGGTTATTGTTGATTTAAATAGGTTCTTAAGATGCTGGCTCAGTTCGTTCCGCAGATGCTTCTTGAATTCTTCATCTGACAGATGTTCAAGACCATTGAGAATTTTATAAAAATCCTGTGTGGCGATGGCATAATTAACTGTACCATAAAGTGTAGTTGTTACCAGACTTACATTGATATCCTTCCGGAAATCGCCGGCCTCCTGCCCCTCGCGGATCATCCGTTTGATCAGTTCCACGTTCCGCATTTTCAGTCCGCGGATATATTCGGAAATCACCGGCGTGCGCTCCGAGGATAGTTGCTCACGAAGCATAATGTTATGAAAGCATTGATTGCCTATCAGCCGATCGATCACGCTGTCGATGAACACATTGAACTTCTGGAGTGCCGAAAGCTCGCTGAGCATCATCAGGGTTTCCAATCGGGAGCTCGACTCCGTCATGCGCAGCTGGAAAAGCGCCTCGATCAGCTTTTCCTTCGAACCGAAATAGTAGGATATCATCGAGACGTTCACATCCGCTTCCTGGGCAATATCCCTGACCGAAGTGCCAGCAAAACCTTTCTGTGAAAACAGCCGCTCCGCCACTTCTATTATCTGCAATTGTTTCGCGTTGTATTCCATTTAAGTAGCTCATTAGCAGGGATTCTTTTCTTCTTTTTGCTAATGGCGCTACAAAGGTAACCGGATGCT
>DATMSL010000481.1:0-13176 GCA_035565435.1 Dyadobacter sp.
GGACACTCCGCTCGTTAGGCGCCGATCAGTGGCTGGTGGGCGGCCGTTTGGGGCTGTGGCTGGTTCATTCAAAAACCGGCGTGATCGAATCATTTACCCAATATAATCAGTTTCAGGAGCTAGCTCAGTCGCACGTGTTGGATATCGCCCCTGACCGGCAAGGCACGTTCTGGATTTGTTCGGGAACCGGTTTGTATATTCTGGATTCGGTCAAAGGGATTACTGCCCGGTACTGGAGTGGTGGCAAAGGACCTTTTTATTTACCGGCTGACGCTTACGAGCATTTTTATCAGGATCAGAATGGTATCTATTGGTTGGGAACAGCCAATGCCGGGTTGATACGATGGGACCGGATTCACAATCAATACCGGCAATTTCGCCGCTCGGAGGGCCTAACCAACGACAATATTCACGCGATCTATCCGGATCGGAGAGGTCGCCTCTGGCTAAGCAGCGACTATGGAATTATGCAATTCAACCCCATCAAGCTGACCATACGGGCATATTTTACCCAGGATGGGATTACACATAATGAATTTAACCGCATTTCACATTTTCAGGACAAGGCTGGAAAGATATATTTTGGTGGACTAAACGGAATCACCTACTTCGACCCCCGGGACTTCGAAAACGAAAAGCCAAATGCTCCGTTGCAAATGCGCCTTGTTTCATTTCGCCAGTTCGATAACGCAGCAGGCCAACTTCTCGACAAAACGGAGGAACTTGCTAAAACTCGGCAAATCGTTATCAAGCCCGGTGAACAAGCGGCGGTGCTGGAATTTGTGATGCTGAATTTTACCGATGCCGAAAAGAACTTTTATGCTTATCAGTTAAAAGGGCTGGACAACGCATGGATACAGCAGGCCGAATCGTCGCTGCGGCTGGGGAACCTCCCCTATGGTAAATACCAGTTGCTGATCAAAGGCCAGGCGGCTAATGGGCAATGGTCGGCCAATACGCTGACGATGGGGGTTGACGTCAGGCGTCCTTTTTATATGCAAATTTGGTTTTTGGGATTAGCAGTGCTCTTGTTAATGGTCTGCATCTGGGGTTGGCTTAAATGGCGGATCTGGAACCACCAGCAAGAACAGTTGCGGCTGGAGTCGGAGATCAGGCATGCCACAGCGCGCATTGAACAGGATAAAGGTGTTATTGAACGCCAGGCGAAATCGCTGCACCAACTCAATGAAGCCAAGTCCCGCTTTTTTGCCAATATCTCCCATGAGTTCCGGACCCCGCTGACTGTTATCCTGGGTATGACATCCGAGCTGAAACGTTACCGACCGGACGAGGTTGTGGAGCGAAGCTCCCGGGTGGCCGACCTGATCGAGCGCAATGGAGGCGGCCTGCTACGGCTTATCAATCAGATTCTGGATCTTTCCAAACTTGAATCCGGGGCGATGACCTGGCAACCGATCCGGGCAGATCTTGTCAAGTTCGCAAGTTATGTAGCCGAGTCTTTTGATACCATGGCCGCAGGCAAAGACATTCAAATGCATTTCCAATCCGATAAAAGGGATTTAGAAGCAGATTTTGACAAGGATAAGCTGCAAGATGTCTTATCGAACCTTCTGACAAACGCCATTAAATTTACGCCGACCGGTGGCGAGGTTTATCTCCGGCTAACAACCGCGGCAATTAAATCTGACGGATATTACGAGGCAGTTTCACCTTCTCAACAGCCAGATAATGAATGGATTTCGATCCATGTCCGTAATGCCGGTCCGGGTATCGAAACCGATAAATTGCCGCTGATCTTCGATAGGTTTTTTCAGGTTTCCGGCCAACCGGCGTCCGAAACCGGCGGGACCGGCATAGGCCTGGCGCTGGTGCGCGAACTAGTATCCCTGATGGACGGCAGATTGGCTGTTCGAAGTCTGCCTGGTGAAGGGACGGATTTTGTGGTAAGTTTCCGCCGGACCCGGAAAGCCCCATTCGTTTTAATGCCAGCGGTTGAATCAGCACCTAGCAAGCATGATATGCCGAAAGAGACCGTGGCCACCAGCGAAACAGCGGAAGAAAAACCTTTTCTGCTGCTGGTGGAAGATAACGAGGATGTGGCCGCCTACATCGTCTCTGCCCTTCGAAGCGACTACCACATCATCCGGGCCGATAATGGTCAGACAGGCATAGATTCGGCTTTGGAAAATATTCCGGACATTATTCTGACCGATGTAATGATGCCGCTGAAAGATGGTTATGAATTGTGTGATATATTGAAAAACGATTCCGCCACTAGTCACATTCCCATCGTCATGCTGACAGCCCGGGCCGGTATCAGCGACCGGATAAGCGGGATACGGGGTGGTGCCGACGCGTATCTGACCAAGCCGTTTCAACGGGAAGAGCTGGAAGTAGTGCTGAACAATCTGCTCCAATCCCGCCGCCGGTTACAGGCGTATTACATCCAGCAATTGAAGGCGTTTCCTGAGTCCGGTCTGCATCCAGTAGAAGAAAGTGAATCGCTGGAAAGCCTGTTTTTGCAAAGGCTCCGGTCGGCGCTGGAAGCGCAGTGGGGGCACAATCAGTTATCGATGGAAAAGATTTACCAGGAGATTGGTATGAGCCGGTCTTCGCTCCACCGGAAGATGATCGCACTGACGGGAATGTCAGTCACACGGTATGATCGCTCTTTTCGTCTTGCCCGGGCGAAACGCTTGCTGGCTAACACCGCGATGACCATTTCCGAAGTAGCTTATACAGTAGGATTTGAAGATCCTAAGTATTTCAGTCGGTTGTTTTCCGAGGAATTTGGCCATTCTCCGACCGGATTCCGGCGACTGGGACAGTAGTCCACCTTTTTGGGTGCAGAGTCCACCTGCATCTCCGTGCCGTTTAATACGTTTGTTGTGTGGCCTTTAAGCCATGTCCGTCCCTTTCCGAACTGGGACATTTGCACCCCAGACTATTCACTCGAAAAGCAACTACAATGAATGACTTTACTCAACTTTCCCCCGAGAGCATCCTTCAAATGTGTACCGGCTTTTGGGCATCCAAAGTACTATTGGCCCGCCGTCCACTTCGACCTGTTTATGCTCATGACAGAAAGCAGCCCGTTGACTGCCGCCCGACTAAAACAAAAATTGAACCTATGTTGTAGCGACCGAAACGTGCACAACTTTTTCAGATGCACTCACCAGCCTTGGTTTTTTAAACCGCGAAGGTATCCTGGAAGCCGCCACATATTCCATTCAATACCGACCCTTTTCTGGGCCTGAAAAGCCCACCTATGTCGGCGGAATGTCGAAAAGCTTAACGATCGGCTATACGGTTTCTGGGGATCGCTGGAAGAGGGGCTGAGAACCGGGAAGCCATAAAACGAAGCCAGGCACGGGGGTAATTTGTTTAACAATATATATCAATCACCCGAATAACTGGCAATTTGTGAATGCCATGAGCAGCATCCAGGCAGGAGCATTTATGGCTTTTGCTCAGAAGTTTGAGTTTTCAAAATACAAAAGGCTGGCCGACGCAGGTGGTTGCAGCGGCCTGCTCTGTATCCTGGTTGCCTGGCGCTACCCAAGGGAGGTGCTTTTACAGCCATTGAAAAAGTCATCGACGACGACAGAAAAGCCAATGTATTTGGCCTGTTGATGAGTTTGAATATGCTCCTCGAAACAGGCACGGGCTTCGACTATACTTTGGATGACTTCAACCGATGGGCTCGACAAGCTGATTCAGTTTCACCTCGCTGCTACCGCTAGCCGGGGCGACGAACGCGGTCATTGCCATAATAAGTAAATACAGTTTCTTTCATGAAAAAAGCGCCTGGTGTTGAGCCGGGCGTTTGAAAGACTATGTCAAACCACTAATCGAAAAAATACAAATGGGAAAGACAGCACTCTCCTGGTTAAGAAGCCGGTTATTGTCCGCATTGTTTATTTTAGTTTTGTCTGCAAGCCACGTTTTTGCACAAAACACGTGGACCGGCAGCATTGATACCGACTGGAACACCACCGGTAACTGGTCGTCGGGCGTCCCCGACGGCTCGTCGGACGTGACCATTCCTGACGTTACAAACGACCCTGTGATCGCCACTTCCGGGGCGGTAGCGAAGTCGGTTGCCATCGCGAGTGGGGGGGGGCTGACAGTGCGGGCTTCCGGCACTCTGGCCATCGATGGTTCGGGTACAAATGGTATCTTTAACGAAGGTAGTGTTCAAAACAGCGGAACGATCAATATCGGGAATGTCGCCGGGAAATATGGCATCGATAACCGGGGCACGTTCAAAAACAAGGCAGGCGGTTTGATCACCGTCGACGACGTGGGTGATACCGGAATAATTCATTTTAGCGGTGAGTTTACCAATGAAGCTTCCATAAAAATCGGCAGCACGGAAAAAGTAGGCAGCGTGGGCTTGGCAAGCGCTTCTATCTTCAACAACACCGCAAGCGGGCAGATTACGATTGACCGTGCCTGGTTTATAGGTCTTAGCCATTATAGCGGTGATTTCAATAATCAGGGAAGTATCAGCATTGGCGGTTCAGCGGCGACCAATATCCTATCCGGAATCGATCTTTACATAGGAACTTTCACAAACAATGGAGGCCAGGTAACGATCGACCGCTGTAATACCGGTATTTCAGGCTTCAAGGTAGAAGGACATTTTTTGAATACCGGGACCGTCAAAATTGGCGCATTGCAGAGTCTCCCGAAAATGCTATCGGACGACGGCGGAACAAATTTTGTTTTTATCAACAATGCTGGTGGCTTGCTGCAAGGCACAGGCCGGATCCCGTCCGCCAATTTTACGGGAGCAGGAGGAACAGTCTCGCCCGGCTATTCACCCGGGACAATGGCTTTTAATGGCAACGAAGATTTCAGCAACAGCACCATAGGCATAGAAGTGAATGGCTCTGGTGTGGCGGGAACGGATTTCGACCAGATCACCGTCAATGGAACGGCAATATTGGGCGGTACTTTGGCACTTACTTTCAGTTTCCCGATACCCCATGATGGAGATGTCGTTACCATTATAGACGCCACAGCGCTATCCGGCACTTTCAGCTCTGTAACAGGCCTTCCAGAGCACTGGGACGTAAAATACGATTCACCCAATTCCGGGGAAGTAAGCTTGGAATATACCAACAACCTGCCAGTAGTCCTGGTGCGTTTTACTTTAAAAAAGCAGGGCAATAGCGTAAGACTGGAATGGCAAACTTCGGAAGAGATCAACAACCAGGGGTTTGAAATTGAACGCAGGCTTGACAATGGAATATGGGAAAAAGTCGGTATCGTGGACGGAAGCGGGACTACAAAAGTAAATAACGCTTACGCTTTCCTGGATCTTAACCCACTACCCGGTATGAACTATTACCGGCTGCGTCAGATGGATTTCGATGGTAAAGTAGAACTCTCGCGGATTGTTGGCGTAAAGATGGACGGTGGGAAACTCCTGAAAATTTACCCCAATCCAACCACTGGAATTATTCATATAGAGGGAGCGGGCTCCAAGATCAAAATCCTGAATATGCTAGGCAAAACGATGATGAATGGAACAATCGTCAATCAAAAAATAGACGTTTCCCATTTACCCGGCGGCTTTTACATCCTGTCGGTTTTTTCCGACAACAAGCAGAAATCGGTTCCAATTGTGAAACAGTAAATAAACCTTGAAACCAACCTAATCAGAAAAACGATGGAAAAAATAGCACCAAAAATTTATAGCCAGATAGACAACGACCTTTACAATGCGGAAGGTGACTTGTGGTGGAATCCCGAGAACGTTTTACACATCTTAAAAACGTCTGTAAACCCTTGGCGGATTGGTATCGCTATTAACGCTTTAAAGAAGCTGAACTTTGACCCAACAGGCAAAACGGCCCTTGAAGTGGGTAGCGGCGGTGGAATTCTGACCGAAGAAATTCGCAGGATGGGGTTTATCACAACCGGCATTGAGCCGGCCGAAGAATCGATACGCACCGCGGCAGGCCATGCCAAAGCCATGGGGCTTGATATCACCTATGATCAGGGTACAGGAGAGCACCTTCCTTATCCCGATGCGTCATTTGACTGCGTGTTCTGTTGCGATGTTCTGGAACACGTCGCCGATTTGCCCAAGGTAATTTCTGAAATTTCAAGGGTACTTAAACCTAATGGTGTTTTCCTGTATGACACACTCAACAGGACATTTATCAGCAAGCTTGTCGCTATCAAAATATGGCAAGAGTGGAAACGATGGGCGTTTATGCCGCCCAATCTGCACGTATGGAAAATGTTTATCAAGCCTGAAGAAATAAAAGGACTTTTGGCAAAAAATGGTTTTGAGTGGAAAGAACACAGAGGATCCGAACCGAATGTATCTATTCCTAAAATGTTGAATTACCTCAGAAAACGGGTTAAAGGAGAATGGACTTTTGTGGAACTTGGACAAAAATTCCGTTTGGTTGAGAGCGACGATTTGAACATACTCTACGCCGGCTACGCGGTGAAAAAGAATCGATAGGTGAAGAAGTATTGATACCGGTTCTTTCTTAAACGCGTTTCTGGTAAACTTGTCGTCGTAAAATGGCACACGAGAGTTGGTCCAGGCATTGGGACGCATGTACGTGCTCTCGTGGTCGTTTTGCATATCCTTTCAATTCAGTTCGACGAATCGGTTGCAGATAGATTTCCTTTGATTCAACCATCCTTTATGGTCATTGGCCTGTCAAACTCAGGGCCACCACCAGGTCCTCTTTTCGCTGGCTCATCACGCATTGGGCATAGGTATATTGTGAGCAAGGCAAAATAGCCACAAAGAATTCCACAGGTATCAGCTGGCCTGTTTGGATATCGGTTAGATAAAGTTTATCGCCTGCAAAATCAATGAAGAGCTTGTCGCCAGCCTTATGTTCAAGGTGCATGCTAACCTTTTGAGAGGCCAGCCACCGATGAAAATGGTAACAGAATTGGCGATATCCCAGCGCCGCAGGATGTTTTAAGGAATATTCCGTCCAAAGCGTCAGACGACTTACTCCTACACGGGTAAGCTCTTTGGGGTAGCCTGGAAAAAGGGCATAAAGCTCCTTGTGCTCAACAGGCACAACTTCCGGAGACGGCGGATTAAGCAGCCTGTTCAGTTCTTCTTCCGTCCAAGATAAAAACGTGGATAGATCCGTGTTGTGAGCAGACAATTGCCGCAGATAACTATCGAGCGTGTTGCGGGATATGCCTAATATCTGGGCAATTGCGCGGTTACTCTTTTTAGAGGCCCGCAGTTCAATGGTGCGTTTGACTTGGAACATTTGGATTCGCTGGTTTGCCATCGTTTCTCTGGCAGCGACCGCTAGGTTCAAGGTCAATGCCGGATAAACTTCGGTAATTACAGCTACCAAATCTGATCGCTCAAAAGTGGCTCAAGTTGCTCCGCCGGGACTGGCTCACTTTGCTGGTTCAGCGTCACTTTGGGTGATCCGTCCAATTTGGTGTCAACACCCGCAGTCGTAGCAGATCAAATTTTGCTTTACCATACATTGTCCGTTTGATTGTTTTCAATCGGCTCACTTGCCCTTCTGTTTGACCATTACTCCACTCGGACCGGAACCGCAACGGCGGACCGTGCTTCTTTCACGGCGCCAAAGTCCCTGCGTATGCCCTTGACAAATCCGTTCAGAACGGGTATTTGTTCTGCATCGGCGCACCATTCAATTAATGCGTCCGCTTGCCGGCCCCGCATCATCCGCTTGAAACGTAAATTGAGCTGATGCACCAGCCTAATCGATTCATTTTGGTTAAGTAAATGTGTCAAGAAAGGCTTGTCCGCTTCCGGCCAATCGACAGCTTGTTGACTCAATAGTCGCGTGAGCCTGCGACTTGGGTAATTAAATTTATTCCGAGTTGGTGGCAGGGTAGACTTTTGGAAAGGGCGCGGATAGTTAGACAGAAAGGCGGCCAGGATCGTGTAACTGCCGTTGTAACCCAGGGTACTAATTTGTTCGAATAACGTTTTAACACAGGTCTGTCCATTTTGCCACTGTTGCCGTAAATATGCTTCATAAGCAAGCAGATTTGATCGCCTTTCCCTGGCCTTAGGTACAAAATGAGCTTGTTTGAAATACTTACCAATCGTGTTACGTGAACTGCCTAAGTGGGTCGCAATAGCCCGAATACTATGACCTTGCTGCTGTAATTCCTTGCGGACGCTGCGCGGGCCCGTTGATAAAGTTCATACCTTTTTTTACTAGGAGTTGGTGTCTCTGGGCGTTGATCACCAGGCAGGTCAATTGGGCTGGATGAATCCTTTTCTGCTGAGGAAACAGAAGGGCTAATGAGCAGACTTACTGACCGTTGGCTTATAAATTGAGTGGCTTGCCGGATGGCCGAGCGCTGACCGTCTAGAAAGCGTTCGACTGCTTCGGACAGGTTGCTCAGCAAATGCCAGCGGTCGGCGACGGCCCGGCCGCCCGGTTGAATGGCATTAGGACAAGCCGAAGTGACGGCACTGGCGTAGATGCTGGACCGGTCGCGAGTGATCAGTTCAATTCCCGGGTGAGCCCCGAGCCAATTTTCGAGGGTTCTTCCCTCTCGATCTGGCAATAAATCAATGGGTTTATGTTGGTCCAGGTCAATCAAAATCGTACCGTAGTTACATCCTTTCCTGAATGCGAAATCATCGACTCCCAACCGTTTGGGTGTCTGCACTACCGGGACTGGTGTTTTTCGAATGGTCCTCAGTACGGTCGAGGCACTAATTGGCTGGCCGACAATCCGGCATAAGCGTGCTCCCGGCTTGGCACCAACCTGCAAACCGATGGCTTGTATTTGCTGGTCTGATCTAAGGAGGCGTCGGGCATATGGCTTAAAAACCAGATTACAGGTCTGGGCAAATACTTTTCGAGGGCAACTGGCCAAAAAGCAGAAAAATTTACGAAGGCGCACCAATAGCTTAACCTGTTTACCACTCATCGATAAATCGGCCAGTTTACGCTGATAGAAGCTATGTGTACGACTGGTGGGCGTCTGACAAACCGGGCAGGTACCAACCGTGCTGGTTGCTAACAATCCGATACATACAGTTTCCTGCGTGACTTCTTGGCTGCAAACTGTGAATCCAGGTGGAAATAGTGGGGATATATCCATACCTAGTCAACCCGAAAACTTACGGATTCACCTAAAGTGACGCTGAACCACTTTGCTCCGCCGACGGTGGCTCAAGTTGCTCCGCCGCTCTCAAAAAAATGACATTTTTAAACGAAATAAGCGCCCTTTGAGGCGCTTTCAGTGATCCCGCTGGGATCACAGAAGCTGGAACCCACACCTTTAATTTTGCATGAGATTACAAGTACAGTTTGTGATCTGGGTGAAGAGGAGATTATTAGCTGCCGCTTTCCGCTTTCTTCTTGCTATTGAATTTCTTCTCAGCTGTTTTGGCTTTTTCAAAATCCAGTACTACGCCGTTGATGCAATACCGCAGGCCGGTAGGAGGTGGGCCGTCGTTGAAAACGTGTCCCAGGTGCGACTTGCAGCGGCCGCACATCACTTCGATGCGGTGCATTCCGAGACTGTTGTCCGCAGCCTCGACAATGGATTTCTTGCTGATCGGCTCAAAGAAGCTCGGCCAACCGCATCCGCTCTCATATTTAGCGTCGCTTTTGAAAAGGGGATTGCCGCAAACGGCGCAGTAAAATGTGCCGATCTCCTTTGAATGCTCGTACTCACTGGTGAACGGCCGCTCAGTGCCTTTCAGGCGCGCTACGCGATACACTTCTGGCGACAGGACCTTCTGCCAGTCGTCATTGCTTTTTTTGACGAGTGCCGTCTCTGTATGCGAGTATTCGGGTACTTTTGCGGCCGGTTTGCCCTGGTCGGCAGAGGATTGCCCGTAGCAATTTTGCAGCGTGAAGACAAGAACTCCGGCGATGGCGGCCATAATGAAGTTTTTCATGCGCTTATGATCTGTTTTTTCAAGATATACGATTAAAACGCCGGCACAGGTCAAACAAATTCCCTGAATATTATAACAAAAGTATCACAATGTGAGTCAGATGAACACCGACAGGTCGCGCACGCCCAGCTTGCGGGCGGTTGTGAAGCCTTCGCCATATTTCACGCCGATCGCGTGGCCCATTTCCTGCGCACGTGCGATAATGAAGTCTAGAAACTCCGGAGACGAAATGTAGCTCTGCGGCTCACCTTCTCCTTTGTATTCGGGTACGTGAAACTGGCTTTTGAACGCCTTGACGGCCTCGATCTTTTTATCGTGAAACTCGGTGATGTCGACGATGAAATCGGGGGTGATATACCGGTCCTGGATGGAATGGAACACCTGTTTCGGGCGCCATGCCTCCTGCTCATTACCTTGCTCGTCATACGTTTTGACCATGCGCAAGCCTGAATAGAAGCTGGCTTCGGCCACAAGTGCCCCACCGCGCCCGTGGTCGGGATGGCGGTCATCTATGGCATTAGTGATGACGATTTCAGGGCGGTATTTGCGGATGAATGGGATGATCGCTTTCTGGTGCGCTTCGTCATTTTTGAAGAATCCGTCAGCCAGGCCCACGTTTTCACGGACTTCCACGCCGAGAATGCGGGCGGCATCGAGACCTTCCTGAATACGGCCCTCGGGCGTGCCACGGGTGCCTAGTTCACCCCTTGTCAGGTCAACGATACCTACTTTTTTGCCCAGCGCGATTTGCGCGAGCAATGTACCGGCACAGCACAGCTCCACGTCGTCGGGGTGGGCTGTGATGGCAAGGATATCTAGTTTCATGATTGTTTCGGATTATTTAATGCGCAGTTTCTGTCCGATCCGCAGCGTGGTGCGGGTAGACATACGGTTTTTGCGGGCAATGGATGAAATGCTTACGCCGTAACGGGAAGCGATGGAGCCAAGGGTATCACCCGAGCGTACTTTGTGCAAAATAGAACGGGAATAGGCCTTAGGCGCGTCGCCAGCTTCGAATTCACTTTTGCTGGATTTACCGCGAATGTGACTCCATGCCGCACTGGTAAGCAAGAAATGATCGGACTTGATGGTTGTACCGGGCCAGTCGAATATATGCTCGGGATCGAAGGGGTTACCTTCGTAGCGGTTTTCGTAATGCAAATGCGAACCTGAGCTCCGGCCGGTATTTCCTCCTAAACCGATTACTTCACCGGCTTTCACCAGCTGGCCCGATTCAACCATTTGTTTGGAAAGGTGGCCATACAGCGTTTCCAATCCGTTATAATGCCTTACCACTACAAAACGGCCATATCCGCTGCCATCCCAGGCAACGATCCGGACCATCCCATCGTAAGTGCTCCTTACTGAGTCTCCCGTTTCCAGATCGAGGTCGGTACCATTGTGCCAGCGGCCCCAGCGGTAGGCGAAGTGGGATGTAACAGGAGTACGTTCCATGGGAGCGGACCACATGCGGTTGGCCGCCTGATCATACAATTTGAGATCTACCGGCTCGTCGAAATCTTCTGCTTTGAGTCCATAGGGGTTAATAGTGCGGGCGTCCCAGATCACGTAATATTCAGCGGCCTTTACCCATTCATCCGCAACAAGCACAGAATCTTCGGCGATCACTACTTCGGTTTCCCCTTCGTCAATGGTGGTAGTATCTTCATTCACGACGGGGTTCAGCGGCTTGACTGGCTCGAACTGGCTTTGGAATTTCAGGTTGGAGGTTTCTACCTCGTATTCGTCCTCAGGCTGAGGCGTCGCTTTGGTGGTCGGACCCTCGTTGGCATTATTGCCCGACTGGTTAATCTTGGGGTTTCTTCGGAATTTTCCTCGCTCTTGCGCTTGCGTGTTCCAGGAGATCAGACACACGGCCATTAGCAAACAGACAATAAGCTTTACTTTCATAAGTATAATACCAAATCAGACTACGCTGGTGCTTATTATTCAGCGTAGTCTGATCCTTTTAGGGGTTGTGCGATTGATTAAGCTGTTTCTTCTTCTATAATAACGTCCACTTCCCGCTCTACCAGGAATCGCTCAGCATCCAGCGCAGCCATACAGCCGGTCCCCGCAGCGGTGATCGCCTGGCGGTAAACATTGTCCTGCGCATCACCGCAGGCAAATACGCCCTTGATGTTGGTGCAGGAGCTTCCTTTGATAGTCTGGATATATCCGGTTTCGTCCATATTGACATAACCTTTGAAAATATCCGTGTTTGGTTTGTGGCCAATCGCAACAAAGAAACCGGTTGCTTCCAAAAGTTGCTCCTCGCCCGTTTTATTATTTTTAACCAATACCGATTCGAGACCTTCCTCACCGTTCAGTTTCACGGTTTCGGTGTTCCATAGGATTTCGATATTAGGTAAAGTTTCCAATCGTTTCTGCATGATCTTCGATGCGCGCATTTCGTCGCGGCGAACAAGCAGATATACTTTGCGGCAAAGCTTTGCCAGGTAACTGGCTTCTTCGGCAGCTGTGTCGCCGGCACCTACCACGACTACGTCCTGGCCGCGGAAGAAGAAACCATCACAAACCGCGCAGGCTGATACGCCGCGTCCGTTCAAACGTTCTTCGCCTTCCAATCCAAGCCATTTGGCAGAAGCACCGGTTGAAATAATAACTGCGTCGGCGATGATCTCGTGCTTGTTATCGATGATCACTTTATGCGGGTATCCCGTGAAATCAACCGAAGTCGCCAGGCCGTAACGGACGTCAGTACCGAAACGTTTAGCCTGTTTTTCGAAATTGATCATCATTTCAGGACCGGTAATGCCATCGGGGTAGCCAGGATAGTTGTCAACTTCTGTGGTGATCGTCAGTTGGCCACCCGGTTGGGCGCCTTGGTAAAGTACAGGATTCAATCCCGCGCGGGATGCATATATGGCGGCTGTGTAACCGGCAGGGCCGGAGCCGATAATTAAGCAAGAGACTTTCTCGGATGACATGTTAATATAAAACTACTGTTAATGACGAATATTCTAAGTTTTGGCTGGAAATTCCAGCGGTGCCAAGCAGGACTTTTCTTCGTGTGTGAGACTTGATTTCGCCTTATTGTACCTGTTGGTACAACACAGGCAGACTGACAAAAGTGCAAAATTTCAGCCCGTTATGCAAATGCACTTAGAGGATGCGCCATTCGATTCTTCGGTTTTTTTGCCGGTTTTCATCGGAATCATTGGGCGCCATGGGTTTTGTTTCGCCATAACCTTTGGCCAAAATCCGGTCGGCCGCAATTCCCGACTGCTGCAGATAATATTGCACCGACTGCGCCCGGCGTTGGGAGAGTGCCATATTCTCGGTGTCTG